>JACPZR010000317.1 GCA_016195395.1 Spirochaetia bacterium | reverse complement strand
AATGCGGTTGTGAATCCGGACGGGCTCGTATACGGGACGGATTCTGTCTATGTGGCGGACTCATCGCTTTTTCCCACGTCTTCGCATGTCAACCCCTACGAGACGATCATGCTCCTTGCCACTCATGTTGCCGGGCGCGTGCTGACCAAATTGGGCCTGTAGTTCAGGATTAGCATGCCCGATGGCAGGGTAGGCCACCCCATTTGGCCCCAAAACCACAGGTTTAGGGGATTGATTTGCGGTCTGCTCTACTGTATCCTATATGAGAATGGGTTCCCGATTTCCCCCAGTGGCGCGGCCGAAAGGCGCATACATAGGCATCGTGACCGGAGACTCGCAGTACAGGCGGTTTCTCTCACGCCAGGTCAAGCGTCATCCGCGTGTTTCCTCTGTGACATGTCCCTCTTCGGCGGCCCTGCTTCAGCGCCAAGAGGTGATGGGGTCGCTTGACTTGGTGATCGGGGACCTCCGGTTTCCCGGCGCGGGCCCTGTGGACTTGGTCCCCAGGATTCACCGCATGAATCCGCGCGCGGTAATCTGCGTGATCAGTTCTTCACCCAATCATCATGAGGTTGTGGCGTGCCTCCGGAACGGCGCGCACGGATACGCGCACAAGGACGACATCCACTCCGTTGAAGATTTTGTGACAACGCTCCTTTCCGCCGGCGGGATTATTACGCCGTCTGTGGCGATGATTCTTGCGGAACATCTACAGACGCAGGCGCCGCGCAGTTTCGAGTTCACACCCAGAGAGAAGCAGGTGCTGGAGTTGCTTGACCTGGGTATCCAGGCGGTATCTCTCCCTGCGATCATTGGAATATCCGAGAATACGGTCCGCGGGTATATCAAAGGAATCTACAAAAAGTTGAACGTCAAAAGTGTGTCAGAGCTTCACGCGACACTCCGGTTTTCCGATTACCGGCCTTAGCTCATATTGCGGAGGCTTCCTTTTCTACTCCCCCACGTCGGCCGGCTGCACCAGCGGTTTTGACAGCTCCAGTGAGCGTTCCAGCAGACGTTCCATCTCCGCGCGCAGGGTTTTGGTTACGCGGTCAACGGCCTTGCGCTTGTCATCGCGGTATGCGGCGGCATGCTCGGACAAACGGAACGGCTTCCCCACCAGTACGTGAGCTTTCCGCGCCCGCACACGCGAGCCGCCGTACACCTGACTTTCAAAACGCCCCAGCCATTCATAGAAGCGCTCCGGCGAGGGATAAGATACAAGGTAGTCCCTTTTGATGACGATGAAATCGTAGGCGTGCAGACACTGGGTCCGGGCCCACTCGAGGTCGGAACGTGACGGATTTGGGAGGCGCGGGTCCTTGAAACCCACACCGATCATGTCAATAATTGCCAGCAGGTGACGCAGCTTTACAATGGCGTCCGCTCCTGTGTCGTACCCGGTAATCTGAAGTTTGGAAGCGACGTTGTCGAGAATTGTATGACGCACCCGTCCTATGCGGTAGTCATAATCAGCGCGCGAGGCCGGGGCAATGTTGTATGCTTTCTCTTCACGCTCCAAGAGCACTCTTCCCACAGTAAGAAAACGGCGGAGCAGATTCTTTTCGCCCGGATCAATGCCCAGCTTCTTCTCAAGCAGGCGGACAGAGACTTCAATGTCCGTCCTGATCTGCTCTCGATTTCCGGAGATGACATATTTCACGAACACCGGGAGGACTGCGATGTCCGCTTCCGGCTCTTCCTTGCGGGCTTCCTCTAATCCCCAGAAACCAAGCTGCGCCACGCCGGGTTGGAAAGGCAGGAGACTGTCGTTTTCTCCGCTGGTTGGTTCTCCCTCCGGAAAAAGCACAAGCTTCCCGGAAGGCGTCCCAAGAATCGACCGCGCCATCTTGATGGATTCCCGGTCTGCCGTTCCCGCAATCACAGAAAAAGCCCCGACATTCTGGAACAGTCGGCCCATGAAGCCGGCGCCCCAGTCGAAGAGGTGCCTTGCGGCCATGTAGTTGAAACGCGCGCCCATAACGTTAGCCGTGTAATAGGCCACGGGCGGTTCCGACTGCGACGGGTGATTGGAACAGTAGATGAGACGTTCGTTACGCAGTGAGCGGAGCGCGGCTTTATCTTCCGCGCTGATGATCACCCCGTCCAAATTCTGCGAGGTTTTCAGCAGCAGGGGCAGGGCGGCGTCAACAGCCCAGGCAACTCCCAGATTAAACGTTGGCTCAAGAAAGGCATCCATACTTTAGAAATCTCTTTTCAATTTTGCGCTCATCAACTTGTCAAGAAGGGAAGGCCAAAGGGTCCGGAGCCAATACACCGCCACCCCGTTGAAGCCACTGATTACAATGCCCTGAGATTTCTCAAGAGCATTGCAGAGGTGTTTGGCCTGAAATTCAGGGCTCTTGGCCCCTTTGGCCTGCTCTTCACCAAGGACGCTCCCGTCCGGTCCCAATCCACTGGTGCGCAGGCCGGTGCGCGTGTAACCGGGACAGAAGATGACGGTTCTAAAATTCTGGGCTTTCAATTCCATGCCGAGCGTTTCCATCATTGCGTGTCCCGCCGCTTTACTGGCGCTGTACGCGAAGCGACCGGGGACGCCCCTGAGCCCCGACGGCGTGGATACCATGAGCCCACAATGTGCTTCTGCACTCGTTCTAGTTCAGTGCGTCGTCGGGCTACGAGAATCGGCACGGCCCCGCGCCGGACGCACTCGTACGCCGCCGCTTCCCCGATCCCACTGGAGGCGCCCGTGATTAGAATGCTTTTTCCTGACAGGCGCATTTTCGGTTTCATCGTCGGGAAGGCCGCGGCTGGCAATGATTTTGATGATTTGGATTTTTTTTCCAAGCCACCGGGCCTGGGGATATTGTGGGTTGACCCCGTGCGGCGGGACTCCAGGATCGCGTTCGGTTGTTTTAAATGGGTATCATTAGAAATATCGCGCTCCGCATGAAGACCGGCACAGAGGATCTCAACTACGGACGGGCTGTGATTCAGGACTGGGCATCGGATTACCTTGTCTCTCTGGCAAACCAAGGGAAGAAACGAGTGCACCTTCTGGACATTGGCTGCGGCCAAGGGACGGACCTTTTGAATGCCGCTTACGGCGTGCGTACCAAGAGCACCGATAAGATCCCCGAGATCCGGCTGTCCGGTATTGAAGGGCATGGACCGTACCGCGAGGCCTGCGCTAAGGTGGGAATTGAAACCTTTGCGCTGGACATAGAGCAGGACCAGTACCCCGGGAAAGAAGGAACATACGACGTTATCATTGCAAATCAGGTGTTGGAGCACCTCAAAGAGGTGTTCTGGGTGATGGCGGAAGTGGGGCGCATCCTGAAGCCGGGCGGGAGGTTCATCGTGGGAGTTCCCAACCTTGCAAGCCTCCACAACCGCATGCTTCTTTTATTTGGCCAGCAGCCGAGCGCCCAGCAGACGTTATCCGCACATGTGCGGACATTCACGAAACCTGATTTCAAACGGTT
>JACPZR010000305.1 GCA_016195395.1 Spirochaetia bacterium | reverse complement strand
CTCTTGTCCGCGCTTGAGAAGCGCAAGCACATGCTGGAGTCGATGCTCAACGGTCCCTTGTCCGGCGCCGGTTACGCGTCGCTTGCGGACAGTATATTGGAAGAAGACGATGATTGGGAAGACTGGGATGCCCCGGAAGACACGGTGCTTTCCTTTGAAGAGAAGCGACGGAAGACCAACGCTGAACTACGCAAGGAAATCCTCACTCTCAAACACTTGATCCAGCTGGGCCGGTCCGTCCCCGCGGACAAGAAGTTCCAGAAACTCCGAGAGTCGCTCCTGCGCCTGCGGAAGGAGGGGAGTCCCAAGTTCATCATTTTCACACAGTTCAAGACAACGATGGAGTACCTGGCGGAAGCATTGAGCGACTTTAAGGTTGTGGTGTTTCACGGTTCTCTGTCGCTCAAAGAAAAGGAAGAGGCGATCGAGGAATTTAAGACGCGTGCGGAAGTGCTCATTTCAACCGAAGCAGGCGGGGAGGGGCGGAACCTCCAGTTCTCCAATATTCTCATCAACTACGATCTGCCGTGGTCGCCCTTGAAGATTGAGCAGAGGATCGGCCGCGTACACCGCTTTGGGCAGAAAAAGGACGTTTTGATCTTTAACTTTTCCACGCGCGATACCGTGGCGGAGCGTGTCCTGGAAGTCCTGGAACAGAAGATCAAACTCTTTGAAGACAGCATCGGCCCATCTGACGCGCTCTTGGGCGCCATTGAAGACGACGGGGATTTCCAGAAGCGCGTTATGGAGTTTGTGTCCGGCCGCGCTTCCAAGAAGGCCTTTGACGACGAGCTCGAAAGCCAGATCCGCATCTCCCGCGAAGGCTACGGGATTCTCAACGAACTGGTGGCCCCGCAGCGTCTTGATTTTAACCTGCATGACTACTACGACTTTACCCGCGCCTCGCGCGAGATCGACAACGAAGCCATCGAGAAACTGACGTTATCGTATCTGCGTCTCTACCCTGACGCATCCTACTCGCTCCAGAAGGTGAAGCCTGTGCCGGGGACCGCCTCCGGAGACTACATGGTCCGCGATCTGGATGCCGGCGGTCCGGCGCGGACAGCCACATTTAAGTCGTCCATTGCATTGGAAGATGAAAGAGTGGAATTCCTGGCGGTGGGACATCCGCTGGTGGACCGCGCTCTGATGTTCTTTTTGGCGTCGTCCAAGATTCATACCGTGCAGTCTGTGAGCGCGGCCGCGGCAGGAATGGAGGCCGGGACCTACTGCGTGTTCATCTGCCGTTACGCGGCCGGCAAAGGGCGCGCCGAATTGATGTCCTGTCTTCTGCCTGCCTCGGGCGGTCCCCCGCAGATTCCCCAGGAGATACTCATCCCTGCCGGTGGCGAAGCCGCGGACCTGCGCGTCTGGGCCGGGCGAAAGGACGGACGTCAGGAAAGTCCAGGCGCGCCGTCAGAGTCGCTCATGAACGACGTGGAACGAGCCAGAACCGTTGTTGAAAGAGAAGCCCTGATCCGCGCGGAGAAAACCGCGGAAGAGCTCCGCTCTCAGTACGACAACGAAGAGTACAAAATCGAAGTCAGCTACGCGAAAAAAATCCGCGGGTTGGAAGAGAAGCGTGATATCCAGCAGCTGCGCTGCCGCACCAACAAAGGTCAGGAACACCGCGCGCTATTGGCAAAGATTGAAAACCAGCTCCTGCGCGCCCGG
>JACPZR010000043.1 GCA_016195395.1 Spirochaetia bacterium | reverse complement strand
GAAGTCTTTGAGCCTGTGAGATCCCCGGTGTTCACCAGCAGAACTTTCCCGCCGTCCTTTTCAATGAGTGTGCGTTCTGAGCGGATCAGAGAGTGGAGGGCCGCAAGTCCACCGCGGCCCGCGCCGTCCGGCAGGAAGTCGCCCTTCCAGTTTCCGATTGCGTACAGCACGACTCGCGTATCACCTGGCCAATCCGCCTGAAGCGGTCTCGTAAAACCGGCAAGCCAAACGACTGCCGCGCAAACGATGAGCGTGGAGAGCACAGAAAAGAGAAGGGGCTTGGAGCGTACCTCGGCCATTTCCTTTATCATCGGCTGAATATGGAAGAAAAACGAACTCTGCACCGCGGTTTAGGGCTCTGGACGGCTGCGTTGGCCGTGATGGGTTCGGTGATCGGCTCCGGCGTCTTCAAGAAAACCGGACCCATGACGCTGGAATTGCACTCCGCGGAGCTGGTTCTTCTGGCGTGGATTCTGGCCGGGCTCGTGACGCTTGCGGGGGCGCTCGCAAACCTGGAAGTGGCGGGCCTGATCGCTGAGCCCGGCGGGCAGTACGCGTTCTTTAGAACCATGTACGGGCGTCTCTTTGCCTTTCTCTACGGCTGGTCATCGTTTGCAGTCATCGAGTCCGCCACAATCGCGGGCGTCGGATATATCTTTGCGGAATGCGTTCAGGAATTTGTTCCCGTTCCACGCCTTGCCCCCTCCTGGGAGCAGCTGTCTGTATTAGGCTTTTTCCCGCTTCAGAATTCCGGCACAAAAGCGGTGACCATCACCGCGATCCTTGCGCTCACTTGGGTGAACCGACGCAGAGTGATGTTCGGCGGCTACCTCTCCAATCTGCTCACCGTCTTTAAGGTCTTCGGCATAACGCTCCTCATTCTTGCCGGCCTGGCTCTGGCCGGCGGTCACAGCGATATCCAGAACCCGGCGGCGCAGCCCGCGCACGAATACGGCCGGCTGGGTGTTGCGGGCGCCATGTTCTCCGCCATGCTCGGCGCTTTCTGGGCTTACCAAGGGTGGAACTCCGTGGCCACTCTGGGAGGTGAAGTGAAGGACGCGCGGCGCAAGATCCCGCTCGCGATTCTCATTGGGGTTTTGTCTGTCATTGTTGTCTACGTTCTTGTGAACGCTGTGTATTTCTATATTCTGCCCGCCGGTGAAATGGAGCGCATCGCGCGCCTTGAAAACAGGATCATTGCGGTGGAGGCCGTGCGCGCAGTGGCCGGACAGGGCGGGGCCAAGGCCATAACGTTCCTAATCATGCTCTCTACGCTCGGCACACTCCATGTCACCATTCTTACCGCGGCGCGGATCTACTTTGCCATGGGAAGCGACGGGATATTCTTCCGCGGAGCGGCGCTCACGCATCCAGTTTACAGGACTCCGGCGCGCGCTCTCGGTATGCAGGGCCTTTGGGCATCCCTTCTGGTCCTCACCGGTTCCTTTGATGAGCTTACGGACCGTTTGATCTTTGCAGCCTTTGTGTTCTACGGCGCGGGGGCACTGGGCGTTTTTGTTCTGCGGCGGAAGATGCCGGAAGCGGTCCGCATTTTCAAAGCATTCGGTTATCCCGTTGTTCCCGGCTTGTTTGTGATTTTCTGCGCCGTGCTCGTCGTTGTCACCATTATCCAGAGTCCGCGTGATGCGGCGATTGGTTTGGGGCTGATCTTTGTGGGCCTTCCTTTCTACTTATTCTGGGCCCGCGCACGATGAGTTTGCTTTCTTTTCCCCCAAAGGAACCGTCGTCTTTCTATCCTCATGATTCGTCTTCCACGCAGGACAGCGACCGGCCCGCTTCAAACGCATAGGCTTTGAGCCAGGTTCTGGGAGGCCCGGAGAGCGTTGTTCCTGTGCGTGTGCAACCGGCTTCGTAACGGCCCGATTCTGTTTTTAAGAAGACAATCGTATCGCCCACAGTGCGTCCAAAGGGTTGGAAGCGGTAGAAGTTCGTGGCTGTCCTTGAAAGTGCTCTTGTTTCAAATCCGTCCGGTGTCCAAAAGACCGCTTCAGTATAACGTTCACTTTCGGAGCGCAGCCAGATCCATCCGTCAGGAAGGTGCGTGCGGAAGAGCGGCGCGGCGGAGCAGGGATCTGCGTCACAAGGGGGCTGCCAGAGCGCCGTCTGTGATCCGCTCCTCCCCGCGCCCGGTTCCGTTTCAAGGACAGGAGAGCGAGACGTCAGATTGAACTGCCAAGCTGAAAGTTCTCCGGAGTCGGCGGCAGGAAGGATCCCGTAAGAAGACCCCCACTGCACGCCTGCGGAAGCGGAGTTCTTGGATGCCGGCAGGACGCATCCTGACACGGCGGCGCTCTGTGTGTTATAGTGATCGGCGCGCAGGAAGGTTCCTTTTCCAGAGAAGATCGTAAAGCCCTGTTGTGCCGGCGCGTTGTCCCAGCAGACTCCACCCGTTTGCAGCGTCATCCGCGGTGCGGCTCTGTCAATGAATGGAGGTCTTCCGGCGGGCAGCGCGCTTTCTTTTATGCGGGAGAATTCCCGGACAAACAACTGTGCCACGGCAGGGTCGGCAAATTCAAAGTAAGCCTCCCGGTTTTGATCGCGCGCCGAGAGAGACCAATTGTAGGAACCGGTCACTACCAGTCTGTCGTCGATGATCATCGTTTTGTGATGGAGGTGGCCGCCGTGAAACTCGCCCGGCTTGACTTCTGTTCGTGAGCGGTTTCCTTCCAGAAAAACTGCAGAGGGGAGGACGCCCAGCGCATTGTTCAGTTGGTGCGCCTCCGTGCCCGGCACAAGGGACGACGTTTCGCCCGCGTCATCGTAGATCCCTTCTACGAGCACGCCGCGCATTGCCTGGAATGCAAGAGCCGCGGTGATGACAGGATCCGTATGGCTGAAGATCAG
>JACPZR010000342.1 GCA_016195395.1 Spirochaetia bacterium | reverse complement strand
CCTGCATTACAGTAGACGACCACACCGTCGCCAATCAAACAAAAGACCGACGTGGCATAGAAAGAACTTTGGAATTTGTCGCTCATGATCTGGTTCAAACGGCCCAGCACCTGCTGGGGATTGATGGTCTCTTTCAGCACGTTTTCCAGGTTCATCAGGGTGATCGTTGTGACCAGCGCCGCGGAAACCCCGTGTCCCGACGCGTCCGCAAAGAAAAGGCCCCGGTATTTGTCGCTCAGATCAAATACGCTGTAAACGTCCCCGCTCACTTCGCGGAGCGGTTTGAAGAACGTGGCCGTGTGGTGCTTTTTCAGCGCAAAGGCGGGCGGCAGAAAGAGTTCCTGCACCTCTTTTCCAATCTCCAATTCCTGCTGGATCTGCTCGTTCAGTTTGGAAATCGTTGCCACTTTGTCTTCAATGCTCGTGGCCATGTTGTTGAAGGCTTCCCCGAGCTCATCGAGTTCGTCGCCGCGTTTGCTCTTCCAGTCGGCGCGCGCGGACAGCTGTCCCTCCGCCATCTTTTCACTGGTATCTTTCAGGACACCCAGGCGTCGGAAAATGACACGGTACACAAAGATCCCGAACACGACGTGAAAGAGAACGCCCCAAGCCACAGCCAGTCCCATTTGAAAATAGAGTTCTTTCAGGCGGTTCTGAATCTCTTTGATACTGACTCGGGTTGACAGAAATACGGTAGCTATCTGTTTGTCCGGCCGGCCGTCCACGCCGGGTTTCTTGGCCGGGTCCTGGGCAGGTTCCTTGGCGGCGGGCTCTTTCGCGGCTGGTTCCTTGACAGGTTCTTTCGCAGGATCTTTGGCAGGATCCGTGCCCGGTTCCTTTGCGGCCGGGTCTTTACCCGGCATATCCTTACCCGTCTGCTTGTCTTTGTCTTTGGGCTTGCCGTTGCCGTCGCGGGCGCGGAGCGGCAGGAGAAACTGGACGGAGAAGTCGTCCTGATTGAGTTCCTTTGTATAACGTGACCGGAAATCCGCTGTCTCTCCGGATATCTCGAGCGACTTGCGTTTGAGCGCGGCCGGCACCGTCTTCTCTCCGTTTGGATCCGGAGGAAAGCGGTGCCACACATCTCCGTCGGACCCGAAGATCACAAAACTGTTCATTCCTTTGGCTTTGAGGGCGCCTGCGAGAGCAGCGAGATTCTCATCGCTCTCGCGTGAAATCTGGATGCCTTCCAAGTCGTTGATCACAGTGCTCACAACCTGGTCCGACTGAAATTTGAAGTTTTTTAAAAGGAGGTCCGATTGGTTCTCAAAGATCATCGCGGAGAAGAACAAGATGTTGATCACCGCAAGGAACATGTAGAGGAGCCCGATCTGGAGGCTCAAAGACCTGGTACGACGTTTCGCCATGGCTATCCTATATAGTATCGGCCGTTACTGGGCCGGGTCGGCCTCAAAATTGTAGAATGGTCTCCACCCCTGAATGGCGGAATGCCACCGGGCTTTGTCCCAAGGCCACGGCTCGGCCAATGACCGTGACTGGAAAGGAGAATGTGAGGCCGGGATCGCCCAGAAACAAAAGCTCGTACTCTTCTCCGCTTTGGGCCACCTGTTCCGGGGGGAGAAACGTGGAAAGGCCGCCGGGAACGGGAATGTCTTCGAGGTCAATCTCGAGGGAAAGCCCGGACGCGCCCGCAAGTCTTGGCGCATCCTCCACCAGCCCGTCGCTTATGTCCATGCAGGCGTGCACACGCCCTTCGTCCGCCAAGAGAACACCCCACTCCGCGCGTGATTCAGGGGCCAGATGCTTCTTCCGGGCCCGTGCGTCCAGGTCCGCAGGGAGCGCGAGCGTTCCCGAAAGGGAGCGGAATCCGGCCAAAGAAAGCCCCAGCTCGCCCGTAACATAGAGGGCATCCCCCGCGCGGCCGCCCGCACGCTCCAAACGACGCCCTGCCCGGCCCGCCATCGTCATACCCAGATCCAGTTTGACCGACCGGTACGAATCCCCTCCAATCAACCTCACGCCATGACGCTTGAGACAAGAGAGCAGCGTGTCCGCAAAGCTCTTGAGAAAATCCATTCCGATGTGCGGGGGAATTCCCAAGGTGAGAAGCGCCCACGTTCCACGCGCTCCGCTGGCCGCAAGGTCGGACAGATTGGAATGAAAGAGCTTACGCGCCAGGTCCTCCGGCGACGACCAGTCGAGCCGAAAGTGCGTCCCTTCCGTCATGGAATCCGTGGTCACAAGAGAAACGCCGCTGCCCTGAACAGGGATTTCCGCGCAGTCATCCAAGTGCGACGCATCTTCCTGGGGATAGAAGAGCCGTATAACGTCAATCTCTTGAAACATCGGCGAGGACCACCCCCTTCCGGCTGTCCATAGACGCCAGTTCGTAGAGCCACAAAAAAGGAAGCGCGCGCGAGAACGCAGCGGAGGCCAGAGCTACGTTCCGTATGGCGGGTGCGGGCGATTCCAAAAGAAGCGACCGTTCCTGGTTCAACACCTGGGGCAGATCCACAGAGTCCCGTTCCAGACGCAGGTCCAAGGGCGGCAGCACCAGACCCTCGAGGAGCGCAAGAAGGCCTTCTTCCGGGTGAAAGACGCGTCGCGTCAGGGGACGAATATCCGACGACAAAAGCCGGGGATCAAAACCGGGGCGCTCAAAGTCCTTGAGGACCAGCACGGCGGTTTTCCGGAGCTGAGGGACGGCGGCAAAGAGGTCGCGCAGCTGGCGCAGAAGAAGGCGGATGTTTGCTCCCTCCATGTCAACGTCAATGACCGCAAGGCACGGCTGCCCGCGGCTCCCGCAGTCGCGCACGGCGGATGTAACGTCTTCCGGAGCCATGAGATCTGTCCGCGCATCATATCCCGCGAAACAGAGCACCTGTCGGTACATGGAGCGGAGCGGTTTGTCTTCCACAAGGAGAATGGCGCTCCCAGTCCGTGGGGGTAGTTCCAGCGGCGGAAACGTGACTGGATCATGGGGACCAGGCATCTGAAAGAATCCCGCTACGCCGGCCTGCCTGACCGCAGACGAGAGGTGCGCCGGCGCCTGGGCTCCTGCGAGAACAATGACGGGGAGGCCCCAGCCGGCCAGATCATTCAAAAGCGAGATGCTTCCCTCCTCCACAAGGTTGAGCCCCGAGGCAAGGGCGCGCGGGTCATTCCCCTGAACCGTGCGCAAGGGTACAGTGCGGGCCAAGGCCTCCACAAGGCGCAGGTCTTCTACACTCAAACCAAAACCCACGAGTACTGGAAACTGCCGCACACATCCGCTTCCCGCTGAAAAGCTGCCGGGTCAAGTCCGACTTGCGCTTGATCGGCACCGGCCCGCGGCCGATCTTGTTCCCATGAAGCTCCAGAGCGGAGAACTGGCGCGGGCAGCCGCTCTGTTTCTTATTTTCTCGTTTCCATTCTGCAGAAGCGCAGTGCCCAACTCCAATTTCAAGGTCCGCCAGGTAGATGGCGGGCGGATCGTGCTCTACGAGCTGCCCAAAGGGCATTGGCCCTCGATCTATTCACGGACGTCGCTTTTGGCCGCCTCTGATAAGAGGGTATTTTCCGGGCTGGATTTGATGCACTCGGATGCGTTTGCTCTCCTGCGGGGACGATCGTTCGCGCTCTTGACAAATGCGACGGGATTGGATCAAAACTTGGAACGCGGCCTGGACCTCATGATCAAGTCCGGCCTGCGTCCTGTCCTCCTTTTGGAACCCGAACACGGACTCTACGGCTTTGAGGACCGCGTTCTGGAAGACGGCATGCGCCAGGACAAAGACACCGGGATGCGCGTGTTGAGTCTGTATTCAAAGAAGAGAAAACCCAGCGCGGAGGACCTGGCCGGAATTGACGTTATCGTTGTCGATATCCACAACCTCCCGGTCCGATGCTACACCTACGTCAGCACTCTAACCTACATTCTTGAAGCGGCGGAAGAACAGAACATTGAAGTCATGATTCTTGACCGGGCCAATCCGTACGGTTTCTGGCGGGCGCAGGGCGCCTTTCTGGAAGAGCCGCAGCGGAGCTTCATCAGCTATGCGCCGGTTCCGTACATCTATTCGCAGACGCCGGGAGAGTACGCTCTCTACATGGCCGTGACGCGCCTGCGGAAACTGCGCGTGAGTGTGGTGCTGGCCGCCGGCTACGAGAGAAGCGACGACGCCTCCCAAGCTGCCTACACGTGGGTCAACCCTTCGCCGAACATTCCATCCTTTGAAGCCGCGCTTGCCTACCCTGCTCTTGTTTTCTTTGAAGCCGCCAACTACAGCGTGGGACGCGGCACAACAAGGCCCTTTGTGTATTCGGGGGCGCCATGGCTCAAGGCAGCGGACGTCATCAAGGAGCTCCGGGCTTTGGGTCTCCCGGGCGTCAACATCGGAGAGGTAACGTTCACACCGTCTGCCTCTGAGTATCGCGGACAGGTCTGCCACGGAGTTCAAATCATACCTGTGTCGAGAGATTTTGATCCCATCCAGACCGGCTACGAGTACATACGGATCGTCATGAAACTGCATCCGGGATATCTATGGTTTCGCAAAAGCGCGGACCGATATTTCATTGATATGCTCTGGGGAAATTCCACGTTCCGAGACGCAGTTACTCAAAACATCCCGTTCGCGCAGTTCCGACGGACCTTCTTAAAAGACGGCGAAGATTTTGAAGCGCTGACGAAACCCGTGCGTCTCTACTGAACGGACGTCGGCCTGTTTTTTTGTTGTCGTACCCAGCGGGCCACGTTATCCTGTCAGTTGTGCGGCCCACCACACAAATTGCTGCGATCTTGATCGGTGTTGCCTGCGCCCTGCCGTTCAACTCACCCGCACGCCTTGCTCTCGCCAAAGAGAAGAGAGCCAACGAAATCAAATTCCTGGTGGAAACAAAAAAGCCCTGCTGCCTTGACAGCCGTTCATTCCAGGAACTGGGGTCGACAGCTGCCGCACCGGAGGCCGCCTCCCAGGTAGCTCCTCCCAGACTGGAACAGGCATTGTCTCAATCCTGGTTCCCCGCTCGGATATCCTTTCCCTCTCCCATTACAGCCGTTCAGTACGCGATTCCTCCCCCACCCCTTTCCTAATCGAGCCTGCTGCAGCGGGTCCAACCCGCCCACATCACTACAACGTGGGCCGGCTCATACAGGATCTGGTCTTATTCAGGCATGCCGGCGCAGGAGATGGAGGGCAGGATCGTTACCATATCGGAACGGGCGTTCACCACCGTGGTCAACGACATTGAGCACATGGAATCTCAGTCCATGAACGGGATATCGGTGATCAAAGTCTTCTTGCAGCCCGGCGCCAAGACGGAAGCGGCTGTGGCACAGCTGACGTCAAGCTCCATGACCGTTTTGAAGAGTCTCCCTCCGGGAATCACGCCGCCGCTCATCCTCAAATACAGCGCCTCCGATGTTCCCATCTTGCAGCTTGTCAGCACGAGCCCGCTCTTGTCAGAGCAGGAGCTCTTTGACTATTCGCTGAACTTCATCCGGACGCAGCTGTCCACAGTCCAAGGGGCGTCAGTCCCATCCCCGTACGGCGGCAAGGTGCGCCAGATCATGGTAGACCTGGACATGCCCTCCATCTATGCGCGGAATCTGACGCCCATGGACGTTGTCCGCGCCGTGAATTCGCAGAACTTGATCCTCCCGTCCGGATCTATCAAGATCGGCCGGCGTGAATATAACGTTCATCTCAATTCCAGCCCTGAACTCGTGGACGCCATGAACGACATTCCGTTGGGGACTTTCAAAGGGGGCGTGGTAACGCTCCGTGACGTTGGCCAAGTCAAGGATGGATTTGCGGTTCAGACGAACATCGTCCGTGAAAACAGCCGGCGCGGGAGCCTGCTGACAGTCCTCAAATCAGGAAGCGCGTCGACGCTTGATGTGGCCGCCCGCGTCAAAGAAACACTCCCCAAAATCCAGACAACACTTCCAGAGTCGCTTCACATTGACCAGCTCTTCGACCAGTCGGTTTTCGTGCGGGCCTCGGTGGAGGGCGTTGTAAAGGAAGCGGGGCTTGCCGCCCTGTTGACCGCGCTCATGATTCTTGCGTTCCTGGGAAGCCCGCGTTCCACTTTGATTGTGGCCGTGGCCATCCCGCTGTCCATGCTTGGAACCATCGTGTTTATGGACTTTGCGGGGCAGACGCTGAACGTTATGACTCTGGGCGGCCTTGCTCTTGCCGTGGGGATGCTGGTGGATAACGCGACGGTCGTAATTGAAAATATTCACCGCGAGATGGAAGAGGGAAAATCAAAAGCCGAAGCTGTATTGGAAGGGACGCTCCAGGTTGGTCCGCCTATGCTGATAGCGACGCTGGCGATTATGATCGTCTTTGTCCCCATTCTTCTTTTGACCGGCGTGTCGCGTTCTCTCTTTACACCTATGGCGATTGCCGTGGTTGTCTCCATGGCCATTTCATTTGT
>JACPZR010000301.1 GCA_016195395.1 Spirochaetia bacterium | reverse complement strand
GACATATTCAGCGAGTTCTTTGGCGGCCAGTTCCAGGGCGGTCAGGGACGACGGGGCGGCGTGCGCCGCGGGTCGGACCTGCGCTACAATCTGGAACTGACGCTGGAGGATGCTGCGATGGGAAAGGAAGTCCGCATCGAAATCCCCAGGTCAGAAACGTGCGAAGAGTGCTCCGGTTCCGGAGCGCAGAAAGGAACCGGGCCGCAGACGTGCACCATGTGCCAAGGCAACGGGCAGATCCGCCGTACCCAGGGATTCTTTTCAGTCACCACTACGTGTCCGCAGTGCCAAGGGACGGGCCGCCTGATCA
This sequence comes from Spirochaetia bacterium, assembly GCA_016195395.1. The sequence continues at coordinate 1,594 of JACPZR010000301.1, read as the reverse complement.
AGAATCCGTGCAAAAGCTGTTCGGGATCGGGTCTCGTGGAAAAGACACGCACGCTTCATATCAAGATTCCTCCAGGCGTAGAATCCGGAAGTCGCCTCAAGGTGACCGGCGAAGGCGAGGCGGGCCCCAATGCGGGAGGCCGCGGGGACCTGTACGTGGTTACACATATTAAGAAACATTCTGTTTTTGAGCGGGAAGGCACGGACCTGGTGGTTCAAGTGGCGATTCCCGTGACCACGGCGATTCTTGGCGGAGAAATCGACGTGCCCACGATTGAAGGCAAGAAAGTCAAAATGAAGATTCCCGCCGGAACGGAGAGCAATCAAATCTTCCGCATGAAAGGCAAAGGCATGCCGTACATGGGAAGCTCCGGCAAGGGCGACCAGCACGTGATCATCCAGGTCCGCGTTCCGAAAACGCTGAACCGACGCGCAAAACAGCTGGTCGAAGAGCTGTCCCGTGAAATCGATGGTGCGGAGACTGTGGTAGGTACGCGGTGACGAAAGATAAAATCAAAGTAGGCCTGATTGGAACGGGGCACATGGGCCAGTACCATGTGAACGTTGCGGTGGGTCTTGCCAATGAATACGAAATTGTGGGCATCTACGATGCCGACCCCAGCCGGGCCACGGAAATTGCGGGCCGCTTTGGTGTGGACGCCGTCCGCGAGCTCGACGAGCTTCTCTTTAGAGCCGATGCCGTCGTCATCGCTGTGCCCACGGTGTTCCATTACGACGTGGCCAAGAAGGCGCTTCAAGCCGGCCGTCACGTGCTCGTGGAAAAACCCATGACGGAGAGTGTGGAGCAGGCGCGCGAGCTCGTGGCGCTCGCTCAGAGTAAAGGTCTCGTCATTCAGGTGGGACACGTAGAGCGCTTCAACGGCGCCGTGATGGAACTCGGTAAGGTGGTAGATAAGCCGCTCCTGATCGAGGCCCGCCGCCTGGCTCCGTACAGCGCGCGGATTGGGGATGTGGGTGTGGTGCTTGACCTCATGATCCACGACCTTGACATAACACTGAACCTTCTTGGCGGTGATATCCGCAAGGTGTCTGCATCAGGAACAAGAATCTTTGGACCGCACGAGGATGTGGCCGTCGCTGTGCTTCAACACCAATCAGGCGCCGTGGCTACGCTTACCGCAAGCCGCGCCACGCAGAGCAAAGTGCGCACACTCACGATCTCCCAGGAGAAGGCCTACATTGTACTCGACTTTGCCACACAGGACATCGACATTCACCGGCAGGCCACGAGCGCCTTCTTGATGACGCGCGAAGAACTCAAATACCGCCAGGAATCGTTCGTAGAGAAAATCTTTATCCACAAAGACAACCCGCTCCGCCAGGAGCACCTTCACTACATCCAGTGCATCCGCGGCCAGACCACGCCCATCGTGGACGGCGGGTCTGACATCCGAACGCTCGAAATAGCGCACAACATTCTCGCGCAGGTAAAAGAGGGCCTTCCACCGCTTCCGTAGCTTTTGAATTGGGTCCACGCCGGCTGGTCCGGCGGTCGTGAACGCGCAACGGCGGCAGTGCGATGTTGTACGCCGGACCGTGATCGGATCAGTAGAGGAATTCGCGCGCTGTTCTTG
>JACPZR010000295.1 GCA_016195395.1 Spirochaetia bacterium | reverse complement strand
CACTGGAATCGTGGTATAAAGAGTTCGACTCATAACCTCGGCCATATGGGGGCGGCTTTTGTTACCGCAACCCTGTATTGCAGCAAGTAGTTAGTCTCTTCATGCGAAGGAGATAGGGATAGGAACATGAAACTCAAAAAGCTGGTAATTGTGGTGGTATTGCTAGCACTGGTGCTCGCTCCGGCGTTGTTGATGGAGCGCCCGGTGGCAGCCCAATCCGACGATACGGTCGTGTGGGCCTTTGTGCCGTCAGAAAATTCACAGAAAGTCTTGAACAGCGCTGATGCGCTCGCCAAGCTGGTCAGTGACAAGAGCGGTGTCAAACTCAAGATTGTGGTTGCCACTGAATTTGCGGGCGTGATCGAGGCCATGTGCAATGGACAGGCCCAAATCGGCGCGTTGAACACCTTCGGCTACATTCTGGCTTCCTCACGCAAATGTGCGGATGTGGGCACCCGCTTTCGACCTCTGGCTGGATCGTACCGAGCATTGCCCTCAAGGCTGCCAAGATTGACCCCGCCAAAGACCTCAAGCAGATCGCGGATGTGGGTGGTCACGATGGTGTCGTTGAAAACGTTTATAACAAGAACTGCGATGCAGGCGCAACCTTTGATGATGCCCGCACCAACCTTGAAAAGAAGTACCCAGATGTGCGCGATAAGGTTATTGTGATTGGCTACTCTGCGGCCATCCCCAACGACACGGTGAGCTTTGCGCCGAGCTTTGATGCCAAGAAGCGTGCAGCCATTATCAAAGCCCTGACTGAGATTGCCGCCGATAAAGATAATCTCGCCATGCTGACCTCAGTTTATAACTGGACGGGTCTGGCTGAGGCGAAGGATGCCTTCTTCGATGATTTCCGTCAGCAGCTTGATGCCTCTGGTGTGAAGGTTCAGGAACTGATGCCAACCAAAGCACCAACTGCCGCCGGAACTGCTGCTGCTACCAAAGCCGCCACCGCTGCGCCCACTGCTGCTGCCACCAAGTAATCAAGTAACAATATGC
>JACPZR010000042.1 GCA_016195395.1 Spirochaetia bacterium | reverse complement strand
GTGGATCGACTGACGAACGCGGCGATGACTCTTCACGTACAATTCTAAAGGCGGATCAATCCAAGGAAAGGGTCAAGGTCAGGGCGGCCGGGCTCCGGCAGAGCTCAAGAGAACCGCTTCACGTTATCGGCAATCTTCCCGCCGATGTCCCGCTTGGCAAACTCACGGACCACGCGCACTGCATTTTTGAAAGCTGTGGCATTGGAACTTCCGTGACCAATGATGCACGTCCCTTGAACACCAAGAAGCGGCGCCCCGCCGTATTCAGCGTAATCCATGCGTTTCTTTACTTCCGTAAGCATAGGCTTCAAGAGAAACGCTCCGGCTGTGGCAAGCTGGCTGCCTGCAATCCCGTAGCGCATGATATTGAAAATAGATCTGGCAAGGCCTTCCGTCGCTTTCAGAACGATGTTTCCGGTGAAGCCGTCCGTTACCACAACGTCCGCGGCCCGTTCACCTCCGTAGAGGTCCCGGCCTTCAACGTTACCCACAAAGTTGTACGGGAGCTTGGCGAACTTTTCGTGGGCCTCCACGGTCATGCTGTTGCCTTTCTTGGCCTCTTCTCCGTTGGAGAGCATGGCAATCCGCGGATGTACAATGCCGAGAATTTCCCTGGCATACACTTCACCCATGATCCCGAATTGGACCAACCACTTTGCCTTGCAGTCAACGTTGGCCCCGGAGTCCAGAAGCACGGTTACCTTCCCGTCTTCGCGCGGCAACGGGGAAGCGATGCAGGGGCGGTCCACACCATGAATCCGGCCCATCACAAGGAGCGCTGAGGCCATGGTAGCCCCCGTGTTCCCCGGGGAAAAGAATCCCACAGCCTGACCTTCTTTGACGAGGCGCGCGGCCACGACCACAGAAGCATCCGGACGTGACCGGACGGCCTGACTGGGCGAGTCGTCCATTGTGATGATTTCGCGGGCAGCTTCAATCCGGACACGGGATGTGTCGCAGGGGAAACGTTTGAGGAGCGCAGGAAGAATACTTGGGTCCCCCACCAGTACGACGTTACAGCCGTACTCCCGGACCGCCTGCACGGCTCCGTGCACGGCGGGCTCCGGCCCGTGATCGCCACTCATGGTATCAACTGCTACCCACATGGAAACAAAGCATCAGCCGCGGTGGTTAGACCGTGGCTTCACGATGATCGCGAGATGCTATTAACCTTCTGCCGTGCGGGGCGCCTTGGGCGCAAGGACGATTCGGTCTTTGTAATACCCACAGGTGGGGCATACCCGGTGCGGCATAATGAAGGTGCCGCAGTTCTTGCAGGGCACCAAGTTCGGCTTACCGATGGCATGGTGCGCGCGACGGGAGCGGCTTTTCTGCCGCGATGTTTTCCTTTTCGGTAGTGCCATGTTTTGGCCACAGCAGGGGGCCGCGGGTTTTCGCGCAAGCGCGATTCATAATCTTGTTCCCTTCGTGAGTGCAATTTGTTCTTTGGCAGGCATTATGAAGCGCACGATCTTCGGGGCCTACCCCTCCCGACTTTCTATTCCGCTGTGGACCCCTCTCCTCATCCTCGTGGCAGTTGTGGTGATGGGCGCATGCCGGCTGGGACATGCAGAAAAGGAACGCTACCCTGTCAAATCGCACCCGCCAAGACCGGCCATCCCCAAGTCGAACATGAAAGTGGCCTTCGTGGGCGACCAAGGCCGGTCGCCTGGAACAGAGGCCGTGTATGACCTGATCGCCAGAGAAGGGGCATCCCTCCTTGTGGCGCTCGGAGATTTTGACTACGCCGACAACCCCGAGCTTTGGGATGCGATGCTCTCATCCGCCCTTGGGGCCGACTTTCCCGTGATTGCTGTCGTGGGCAATCATGACGTTCCGGAGTGGCGCGGGTATTCTCAAAAGATCAAGGAGCGCCTCAAGGGAACAAAAGACGTTATCTGCGACGGGGAACCTGGAGTGCAGTCCGCGTGCAGCGTTAACGGAATGCTCTTTGCGGTGACCGGCGTCGGGACGTACGGCAAGGGACACGAACCCTGGCTCGATGCAACGCTCCAGGCATCCAAAGCCCACTGGAAGGTCTGCGTCTGGCACAAGAATCAGAAGCAAATGCAGGCGGGAGACAAAACCGACGAAGTGGGCTGGACCGCGTACGAGACATGCCGGAAGTACGGCGCTTTCGTTTCCACGGGCCACGAACACTCGTACTCGCGGACGTTCCTCCTTTCCGATTTCGTTCATCAGACAGTCGTATCAAAAAGTAACCGACTGACCTTGGAGCCTGGGAAAAGCTTTGCCTTTGTCTCCGGCCTCGGCGGGAAAAGCATCCGGCCGGAGGTAAAGCCCGGGCCTCATTGGGCAAGCGTCTACACGCAGACGCAGGGGGCAGACTACGGCGCCCTCTTCTGCACCTTCCTTGCTCCGGGAAAGGAACGGGAAGCGGAATGCTATTTTAAGGATATCCAGAACCGGGTGATTGACCGGTTTACGATTGAGACCAAGCTCTAACCAAAACAACAATGGCCGGGCACAGCCGCGGCATCTTAATAGAGGACAACATGATACAGGTGAACGAATATTTTGAAGGCAAAGTCAAGTCCCTCACGCTCGACGTGAACGGGGAAAAGGTAACGTCCGGCGTTATGGCGCCCGGAGAATATGAATTCTCCACGGGCAAGAAAGAGATCATGACGGTTACGGCCGGCGCTATGGATGTAAAACTGCCCGGAGAGTCGTCCTTTAAGACGTACAAAAGAGGCGAGCACTACACGGTGCCGGGGAATTCCAAGTTCCAGCTGAAGATAACGTCAGACTGCGCGTATATCTGCGAATTTAAAGACTAGAATCAAAGTCGCGCACGCGCTGCACGAACGTCCGGAGCGTGCGTAAAAGCACATCGCAGGCTTCCGGGTTATGATCCAGGTCACGCAGAACCAAAGCCGCGGCCTCGAGCGTGGACAGGCTGTCTTTCTCGGGTTCTTTTCTGAGACGGCCGTATATCGACGGATTCTTGGGAAAAAGCCGTATCCGTAAAAGCTTCAACAGCCATGCATTGCGCCACCACATGGTCCGCGCCTGCGACCAGGACCCGTCGAGCAGAAGAACACCCTCAAGCCGCGGAGGCTTTGAGAACGGGTCGCCCGTTTTGTCCATGACCAACGTCTCCGCCCCTTTGGGAGGCGCTTCGGGAGCGGCATGCAGGCCGTAGTTTTTTGGGAAGACGACGGCCCATGAATCAGGCTTCGCGCCGGGCCCGGCAGCGTCTTTCAGAGAAGCCCAGGAAAGCCCCACCTTCACCGTGGCGGCCGACAGCGATGCAGTGATGAGCGGCGCCGTCTCAAGAACATTGCGCCGTTCCGCCGGGTGTTGGAGGACTACTATCTGAAGCTTGTTTGGAACCTTGGTCAGCCGGTCGCACATGCAGACAGGCAGCGGTTTCCCGCACTTGGGGCATTCTTCTTTTGTAGAGAGAACCTTGAGCGATGCCGGAACGCACTTCTGCTTTTTGGACTGCTTTGAGATACGGCGGTTTCCCCGGGCGGGGTCCCGGCGGCAAGAACAAGACCCTCGATTTCTTGACAGGGCGGCCTTTTACGCAAGCTTGACCCGTGGCATTATTGTCCCAAATCGAATCCTTGGGCGCGCGCGCGCTCGACGAAGTTGCCAAGGCAGAGTCGCCGGCGGACATTGAAACGCTCGAACAGACCTTTCTTGGAAAGAAGGGTGAACTGACTGCCATCCTCAAGGGGTTGAAAGACCTGACACCGGACGAGCGTCGCACTGCAGGACAGGCCGCAAACGACTTCCGGGAGAAACTGGAATCATCCATCCGTGAACGACGCGCCGCGCTTCAAGAACTGGTGATGGCGGAGAAACTCAAGTCGGAACGGTTCGACGCTCTGCGTCCAGCCCCGGTCAAACGCGGGCGTATGCACCCCATCACGCGCGTGCAATATGAGATAGAAGACATTTTTACTGCGATGGGCTTCCGCGTCATGGACGGCCCGGAAGTCGAGACCGATGAAAACAACTTCGGCCGCCTCAACTTTTCAGACGATCACCCCGCGAGGGACATGCAGGATACGATCTGGACAGAAGACGGAAATCTTCTGCGCACGCACACGTCGTCTATCCAGGTCCGCTCAATGAGTCTTCTCAAACCGCCGTTTAGAATCATCGCGCCGGGCCGCTGCTTCCGCTATGAAGAAACAGACGCCTCCCACGAAAACACATTCTACCAGTGTGAAGGCATGATGGTGGACAAAGAGATATCCGTGGCCCATTTGATTCACGTTATGAAGGCGTTTCTACGCGCCTTCTTTGAGCGCGACGTTAAAGTCCGCCTCAGGCCCGGATTCTTTCCCTTTGTGGAACCCGGTTTTGAACTGGACATGGGATGCCTGATCTGCGGCGGGAAAGGCTGCTCGGTCTGCAAGCATTCCGGCTGGGTAGAAGTCCTCCCCTGCGGTCTGGTTCATCCCAACGTGCTCAAAGCGGGCGGCATCGACCCCAAGAAATGGCAGGGTTTTGCGTTTGGAATGGGACTCTCGCGCCTGGTCATGATGCGGCACGGCATTGAAGACATCAGACATTTTCTCTCCGGCAACATGCGTTTCTTGACGCAATTCTAGAAGGCATAACGTGAAACTCTCCTGGAACTGGCTCAACGATTACGTAGATCTGTCAACCGTCAAAGTGGACGACGTTGTACAGCGCCTGACCATGACCACCTGTGAAATCGAAGGGTACGAGAGAGTCTTCTCGCACCTGGAACATGTGGTGGCGGGACTGGTTGTCAAAAAAGAAAAGCATCCCGGTGCGGACCGCCTCTCTGTCTGCACGGTTCAGGCCGGCGCGGAAACCCTTCAGATTGTCTGCGGGGCCCCGAACGTCCGCGAAGGCATGGCCGTGGCCGTGGCCCGCATTGGCGCCAAGCTCCCGTCCGCAAAGGCAGCGGAGTCCGGCGGCATTCTTGAAATCAAACGGTCCGCCATCCGAGGCGTGGAATCTTTCGGCATGCTCTGCAGCTCGGACGAGCTGGGGCTGGTCCCGCTTTTTGGCGTAACGGAAGGCCTGATCGATCTCGCAGTCACGGGGATTGGGCAGAACCAATTGGGCGGCGGGAAGTCGCTCTCGCGGCTCCTGGGTCTTTCAGATATTGTGCTCGATGTAGACAACAAGTCGATCACGCACCGACCGGACCTCTGGTCCCACTTTGGATTTGCGCGTGAACTTGCCGGGATCTACAAGAAGCCGGTCAAGTTTGATCCAAAAACAACACCCGCGCCGCGTTCCGTTCCCCTGCCCCAGAAGAAGATCAAGATCGAAAAGGACGCAGCACTCTCCTACTTTGGATTGATGTGCGATAACGTTCAAGTGAGCGCCACACCGCTCTGGATGAAAGCGCGGCTCGCAGCCGTGGGACAGAAATCCATCAACAATATCGTAGACGCATCCAACTACGTGATGCTCGAACTGGGACAGCCCAATCATGCGTTTGATGCGCGGACATTGAAATCAGACAGTATCACCGTTGCCCAAAACGGACGGAACGGCGTCAAAGTGGCGCGCCTCAAGATGCTCGACGAGACGGAAGTGGCCGTTCCCGAAGACACCATCCTCGTCATCGACGGCGGTAGCGGAGGGCGGCCCGTGGCGCTTGCGGGCGTTATGGGGGGACTCGATTCTGCAATTGCTCCGGACTCAACCCAGGTCTTTCTGGAATCGGCCACATTCCCGCGTGAGTCCATCCGGCGGACCCTGGCCAAGCTTCAGATGCGCACGGACTCCGCGGTACGCTTTGAGAAAGGTCAGGACCCGTATAACGCCAAGCCGGCTCTTTTCCGCATTGTATCCCTTCTGAAAGAGACGTGTCCGGAGATCAGGGCTGGCAAGGTCACGGGGTCCGCACCCGTCCCCGCGCGCCGAAACAAGATTCCCGTTCCTCTGGAGCTTCTGCAAAAACGCCTGGGTTTTGACATCACAGCCGCAGAGACGAAAGCCATTCTCTCCCGCATGCACTTTGACGTTATCCCCAAGAAAACGAAATCAGGGACGATGCTCACGGTCACCGCTCCCACGTTCCGCTCCCAGTACGACATAACGATTCCCGAGGACATTGTGGAAGAAATCGGTCGGGTGCACGGCTATGACAACATAGCCCCGGTGGCGCCGCCCGTCCCCTGCGACTCCGTGATGCTCAACCACGAACGCATTTTTGAACGGGAAGCCCGCGAATTCCTCATTCATAACGGTCGTTTTTTTGAGACCT
>JACPZR010000076.1 GCA_016195395.1 Spirochaetia bacterium | reverse complement strand
TCTTTGGCGGCTCGTTCAGCGAGCGCTCCCTGAGTGAGCATTTTTTGACATACAGCGTCAACACCAACGGCGTGGTCGCGGTCACCCACGCGTTCTACAGCGACTTGCTGAAGCGACCGGAAGCTCACATCGTTTTCATTGCAAGCGCGTCCGGCTACATCGGCCTGCCGGAAGGAGCCACGTATGCGTCCAGCAAGTGGGCTGTCATTGGGTTTGGGGAATCCATCCGCTTGGAATTACAGCACGAAAAGAAAACGCACATGAAAGTGACGATCGTCTGCCCGTCTTACATCGACACGGGAATGTTCTCCGGAGTGAAAGCCCCTTTGGTGGCGCCGCTGCTCCAGCCGGTCTATACGGCGGAGCAGATCGTCAATGCGGTGCGGATCAACAGGCCTTACGTCAATCTGCCGTGGATCGTCAACTGGATCCAGTTCTTCCGCGGCATTCTTCCACTCTCATGGTTCGACTTCTTCATGCGCGTGCTCGGGGTGACCGGAAGCATGACGCACTGGACCGGCCGCCAAGGCGCTCACAAAAGATAAAAGCATGGCTCCGCTTTCACGCGGAAGGCGGCTGGGGCGGATGGTGTTCCTGTGCGGTCTCCGCCCACCGGTTGCGTATGGGCACGTAGTCAGCGGTGAGCGGAAATTCCAAGCGCGCGATTGTGCGGTTGTTATTGCGAAAGACGCGGAAGTGCGCCGGATTAAACCCCAGAGTCCGGATGAGAATAACGATCATGGCAAGGCCCAGGCCGCTGCCCTCAGAAAGATCGCCATAGTTCAGATAGAAATCCGCGAGAGTGTCCGTGAGCATCGCGCTTGCGAGCTGGTGACGCACCCTCTGTTCTTCCATGGGCAGAAGCGGCGAGTCATTTTGAACAAATACTAACAGCCGCTCTTTCGTGTGATCAACGTCAACGGTAACGAGCAGGTTCAACTCATCCAAAGCGCGCGTGTACTCGTCGCTCTGAATCCGTCCGTACGACTTAATGAATGCAGTCAAGCCCTCCGAGTAGCTGGCGGGGTCGTCCAGACGGTATCCATTCTTTTGAAAAAACACGCGCTTGAGGTTGGCTTTGACCGCATTCTCCACCAGTTCCAGCACGGCAGTAGTGAGCACGTCGCACAAGCCCGGACGCGCCAGACGATTTTCCAATTCTTGAAACAGATGGCGGAGCCGGCTCTTTGCCTCCGCGTCCACCAAGCGGATGGGGATACGACGGGCGGAGGAATCGAGCGGCATCGTCCTAGGATGTGATCAGGCCGAAAATGTGTCAACCGATGAATCAGTATTGACACAAATGCTCGTGAGCCCGGACGTTCGGCCATCGTGGGATTTCTTAAACCGTCACCTCCTCCCTATGATCCAACTTCCTGGGCCCGACTGCCGTTCACTGAGCGGGCACGCGTGGTCTGTACCGCTTGGGCGGTCCAAGGCTACGGTGCGCCGGCCGGGGCGTACCTCCTCTACGTATTCAAGACAGCCTTCTATGTGGGGATGTGGAGC
>JACPZR010000300.1 GCA_016195395.1 Spirochaetia bacterium | reverse complement strand
CTCCTGTCTCCATCGTATTTGTTTCAGACGGCGAGCTGCGTGAAGTTGTGATCGACCGCAAGTCGCCGATTCCTCTGCGCCGTGAAGACAAGATTCTTTTAACCAGGCTTTTCTCGCGAAAGTCTCTCCCGGAAGACGCGATTCTAAAACCGATCGACGCATTCATCAAAGACAGCGCTTCGCATGCGTTAGTCCGCAGGGGATTGGCTGAATATCTCCATTTCATGGACCGACAGGGCTTTCCCGTTGTGACGCCGCTGCGACGCGGCAAGAGCTGGTGCGGTTTCATTCTCCTGGGTTCACGAACGGACGGGAGCAGCCTTTCATCATCCCAGAAACTCTATCTGGAAAACATCTCGCACTTTGCGGGCCTTGTCTTCAGCGCACAGAGTCCGGCCCAGTCAGTCCGGGAATGGAAACCAAAAGTGGAAGCGGGCGACGATGTCCGTCGTATTTCCGTGGGGGACCGCGTGCTTGTGTTTCGAAGTGAGCGCATGCACGAATGGTACGACACCCTGGGGTCGCTCTCTGCCGTTTCCTTTCCTGTGTTGATCACCGGCGAAACAGGGACAGGGAAAGAGATGGCGGCGCGCCTGATGCATGAGCTGGGTCCGCGGAAAACGGAACCGTTTGTTGCCATCAACTGCGCGGCCATTCCAGAGAATCTCTGGGAGGACGAAATCTTTGGACACGTGCGCGGCGCCTACACGGATGCCAAGGGCGACCGGTCGGGCCGTGTGCACCAGGCCGCCGGCGGCATTCTCTTCTTTGATGAGATCGGGGAGATGCCCCCGGAGATCCAACCCAAGATGCTCCGCCTTTTACAGGATCGGACGTACACGCCGCTGGGTTCCACGCAGTCGGAGCGTGCGGAGTGCCGCTTTATTTTTGCCACCAACCGCCAACTGGGCGATACTGATTCCAAGCGTTCGTTCCGGAGCGACCTTCTTTACAGAATCAACGTCCTGCGCCTGCAACTTCCCCCGCTGCGGGAAAGAAAGACGGACATTCCGCTCCTCCTCTCCCACTACATGGAGAAATATTCCAGGGAATTCGGCGTTCCGGAAAAGCATCTGGAAGAGGGAGCTATTCTCCGCCTTGTTTCGTACGAATGGCCGGGGAACGTCCGCGAACTCGAGAACATCATCGTGGGGCTTCTGGCCGGCTCAAGGCATCCCGCGATTACGGCGCGCGAAGTGGACCGCATATTGTCGGGGCATGCCACGTCGGAAAAGCCGGTCTTTCCGCTCCGGCTGGAAGAGCATCTGGATAAGATCGCCGGCCGGTTGGTAGAGAAAGCCTTGGCGGAAAGCGACGGCAACAAAAGCAAAGCAGCACGCCTCCTGGGTTTGACCAGAGGGCAGCTCTTATACCGTATGCGGGAAGCCCTGCGCGACTAACTATGTGTAAAAATTTTTACACATAGTATAAAAACGTACACATTCAGATTGTTCTTGGGTTGCCACTCCGGGCTCTCGGTACTGGCCCAAATCTAATCCAAAACAGGCCTCGCGGCCCTATAAGACGTTTCCGGGCCGAATGACTCAGTTCGGCGCGGTCTGAAACTTTTCCATCACCTCCCGTCGCGTCTTGGGTACAGTAATTGCTTTATAGCGCACATGCAGAGAAAGCGCCCAACCCGAAAACAGTACATCGTCGCCGCCGGCATAGTGGCCGTGCTTGCCGCCGGGATTCTTTGGCTCCTCTTCTCCGGGGGATCTGACCGTGCCAAGCGGCACCCCGGCAAGGACGATCAGGAGGTGCCTCTGAGCGATAAGGATGGTCTCCCCATCATCAACGAGGACCCGGCTGAGGCGCTTGCCTATTTTCGCAAGTGGGCCAAGTACCCGCCGTACTCCCGTCCGCTGGCCGGCCATGAGCTGTCTGAGGCCAATCCTTTTCTGGGGAACAAACTGACAAATCGCGTGGTGGTCAAGCCCCCCGGTGACTGCGCGCAGACGCCGGAAGGCGTGAAGTGCTTGAAAGAAGCTGTGTACTCAAACGTTGCCTGTGAGATAACGCCTGAGTCTTCCATCTCTGTAGGGAAAAAAGATTTCCGCATATTCTTGTCATGCTCCAAGTTCGAGAACGCGGAGAAACAGCCCCAGCGCATTGCCAAGCTCGACATCCAACAAACGAAAATAGAACACCTGCAATACGATCAGAACATGGCCAAAGCGGGCTCGCTTCCGCCGCTCCACGTGGGCGATGACGGAATGGGGGGAG
>JACPZR010000299.1 GCA_016195395.1 Spirochaetia bacterium | reverse complement strand
CCCCGCGCGTTATGCGGCCAAGATCAAGGCGCCGGTATTCATCATACATGCCAAAGATGATGAAATCATCCGCTATAAGTATTCTCAGGAAGTCTATTACGCGATCCCGCATAACGCCAAGACGCTCTATATCACGGACTGGGGCGCCAAACACTGCCATTCGCTGAACGTCAAGCCGCGCGAGTATAACGCCTATCTGGACGACTTCTTCACAAAGCACGTACGGATGTAGGAGAAACAGGTGGCTGCTGAATGGATGATCTATGGAGCCAACGGTTACACCGGTGAGCTCATTGCCCGCAAGGCTGCCGCGGACGGACTGAAGCCTGTCCTTGCCGGACGTAATCGCGCAAAAGTGGAGGCGCTTGCGGCTGAGTTGGGACTTGCATCAAAGGTGTTTTCACTCGAGGGCGACGCGCCTGACAAGGCCCTCGCCGGCATGTCGCTTGTGCTCCACTGTGCCGGTCCCTTCGTGATCACGTCTCCTCCTATGGCCCGCGCCTGCCTCAGGACCAAGACTCACTATCTCGATATCACGGGGGAGATCCCGGTATTCGCAGCGCTGTATTCCATGAGCGATGAGGCGGCTGCCGCGGGAGTGATGCTTCTTCCGGGCACGGGCTTTGACATTGTCCCCACGGACTGCATGGCGGTGCGTCTCAAAAACAAACTTCCTTCGGCCGACCATTTGGAGCTGGCGTTCGTGGGCCTTGGCAGTCTTTCGTCAGGGACCGCGTATTCCAGCCTGATCCAGCTTCCCAACGGCGGGAAGATCCGGGAGAACGGGGAACTGAAAGCCGTGCCACTTTTCTCCCGGGCAAAGCAGTTTGAGATTCTTAGGAAAACCACAACACTCTACGCAGTCCCCTGGGGCGATGTGTTTACCTCCTATATTTCCACAGGGATTCCAAACACCATTGTTTATACCGGAGTGGCGCCTTCACAGGTCAGGATGTTCAAGGTTGTCCGGCCGTTTGTGGGGATGCTTTCTGTGCCGTTCATTCAGAAGGCGCTGGGAAACGTTATACGCCGCAGGGCCCGCGGGCCGGATGAGGCCACGCGCACGAATGGACGGAGTTTTGTCTGGGGCAGGGCCGCGGACGCATCCGGCCGGAGCGTAGAAGACTGCCTTGTGACTGCAGACGGCTACCAGTTCACCGTGCACAGCGCCCTTCTGGCGGTGGCGCGCATCCTGAAAGGAAAAGCCGTGCCCGGTTTTCAAACGCCGGGTTCTCTCTTTGGCGAGGATTTTGTCCTTCAAGTTCCCGGATCTCGTTACTCTCCGGGACTCAAAGCGGTGTAATGGATCCATGCCTGCCGCGGCGATTGTCACCCCAAAGGAACCAGTGTGATCGACTTCCACGTTCATTTCTTTCCCGAGTCTGTATTCAAAGCCATCTGGAGATTCTTCGACGCGGACAAGAGCGGCCTCTGGAAGGTCCGCTATAAGCT
>JACPZR010000298.1 GCA_016195395.1 Spirochaetia bacterium | reverse complement strand
TCCCACAGGCGTAGGGAAAACAGAAACAGCCCGCGCGCTTTCGCAGTTTCTCTTTGATGATGAAAATGCCATGGTCCGGATCGACATGTCGGAATACATGGAAAAGCATGCGGTGGCCCGACTGATTGGAGCGCCGCCGGGCTACGTGGGATACGAGGAAGGCGGGCAGCTGACGGAAGCCGTGCGACGCCGGCCGTACCAGGTTGTACTCTTTGACGAAATCGAAAAGGCGCACCCCGAGGTATTCAACGTATTCCTCCAGATCTTTGACGACGGCCGGTTGACCGATGCCAAAGGCAGGACTGTCGATTTCAAGAATACGATCATTGTGCTGACGTCGAACCTGGGAAGCCCGGTGCTCATGCGCACGGACATTGACCAAGATGAAAAAGAGCGCTTGGTCAAAGAGGAGCTGCACCGCCAGTTCAAGCCGGAATTCTTGAACCGCTTGGATGACATGGTTTTCTTTCATCCCATCAGTCCGGACGCCCTCCATACGATTGTGGGTCTCCAGCTGGACCTGCTGTTGGGCAGGGCGCGGGAACAAGGCCTGCGGATCAAAGTGGACCCTGCTGCGGTGAAGCTCCTGGCAGAACGCGGCTACGATCCGGTCTTTGGCGCACGCCCATTGAAACGGCTGATTCAGAAGCAGGTGGGGAATATGCTCTCGCAGGTGATCCTCAAAGGCGACTATACATCAGAGAAAGAGTACACGCTCACTGTCAAAAGCGGCTCACTTGCGTTGAAGTAATCGGAAGAAATTCGGAGCCTTTCAGCCGGTCAGTCCGTCTGGGGCTGGTATTCTTCGCCGGATGCAGGCTGGCCTAAAAGGAAGAGAAGCCGGTCGTAGACTTCTTTGGGCGTTATCCAGTTCAAGCAGGCGAGGTCGCCACGGAAGCACTTCTTGTTTCCAAAGACGGAACACGGGCGGCATGGCAGTTTCTCGACGGGGATCTGCACGATGCTTCGTTCATCCTGGCCGTACGGGCCAAAGCCCGAGTATGGGTGTGTGGCGCCCCAAATGGAAAGGATCGGCACGGCAAGAAGCGCTCCCATATGCATGTTGAAAGAGTCCATGGCGATCATTAGGTCGAGCTTCATCATGAGGCCAATCTCGCCCTCGAGTGTCAGCTTTCCCGCCACAATATGCGCATCGGGGAAGGCCGTGCGGAGTTTTTCGAGTTCCGCGATCTCGCGCGATCCGCCGCCAAACAGAAAGACCGTCACGTCGAGGCCGCGGCGCATCATTTCAAGAAGCTCGCGCATTTTCTCGAGCGGCCACATCTTAGGGCCGTGTCCCGCGAACGGAGCAATCCCAATCCAGTAGTTCTCTTTCTTCTTGAGTCCCAGGCCGTTCAGGTAGTCGCGCGCCAGCTGCCGGGAACGTGTGTCAGGATTCATCCAAGGCCCGGCCCCGGAATCAGCGGAAAACCCGGCACGTTTGAAAACGTGCATATAACGTTCCACCATGTGCGGCAGCGGTGTCAGCACCTTGTCCTTTCTCCGTGTCTGTTCGCGCTTCTCTCGTCTGCCTTTCATGATCGTAGCAAAGCGGCGGCCGGAAAAACG
>JACPZR010000297.1 GCA_016195395.1 Spirochaetia bacterium | reverse complement strand
GTGATCACGCAGAAGAAAATACTGGTAGCTGTCGGGGATGAAGAGCGGCGCAAATCGCTCGCGGATTACCTGGAGCTGTGGGGTTACCAGTCGATTGCCGTGGGAAGCGACCGGGAAGGCGCCGCGGCGATTTTACAGCAGAGCCCGGACCTTGTCATCATCGACCTCAAGCTCCCGGAAGAAGGCGGCCTGCCGCTTTTACGCACCATGCGAGAGACCGCTGAGTACCGCGCTTTCGTTGATACGCCTGTCATTGTGCTTTCAGAGGACACAAGCGATGAAGTGCAGATCGTGTGTATGTCCAACGGAGCCAACGACTTCCTGGCCCTTCCCGTTAAGACCACCGAGCTTGCCATGAAAGTGCAGCTCTCTTTGGAACTGGCATCGTCGCGCCGTCAGCTCCGCGACCTGAATGAGCGCCTGGCGCGGGACAAACGGATTCTATCAAAATACTTTTCAGCTGACTTTGTGGAGAGCGTGCTCCGCGAAGAGATCCCGTCCGATCTGGGCGGGGACACATTGGAAGCGACGATCATGTTTTTCGATGTGCGCGGGTCCACGACGATCGCCGAGCGCATTGGCCCGCGGGCCTACGCGGAACTCATCAGCGATCTCTTTGGGCATCTCATGGATATCATTCTCTCAAACGGGGGCTCTATCAACGACCTCCTGGGGGACGGACTTCTGGCCACGTTCGGCTGCCCTAAACCCCTGCCGGACGCCGCGGCCCGCGCCCTGGCAAGTGCTGCAGCCATTCGCGCCTACGTGGCGGAGTGGAACCGATCGGGACGCGGAGCGTCGGAACCGCTTGCCTTTGGGATGGGAATTGCCTCAGGCAAAGTCTTTGCGGGCAACATCGGCTCCAAGCACCGTCAAAAATATGCAGTCATGGGCGACCCGGTCAACCTGGCGGCACGACTCCAAGACCTTTCGAAAGACATGCAGCACGACATTCTGTTAGACAACGCCACCACGGAGCGGGCTGCCGGAACTCGGGTGGAGCGAGAAGGAACCGTGTCCATACGGGGAAAAGTGCAGCCGGTAACGGTGTATTATCTGCCAGAATGAGCCGGGGCCCGGCAGAGAGAGCCCGTCGCTTCGATGAAAAACTCCCGGAGAACGCCGCCGGACAGGTGCTTTTCTGGGATTTTCTTACCCCTAGCAAAAACCGTACTTGACGCGAAACCCCTGATCGGAAAACGTGTGCATTCCCTCACGCTTATGTCCAGAGACGCCAAGGAATTCGAAATCTCCAAGCTGCTTGAGCTCGCTCGCGAGAACAAGTACGCCACCACGGTAGCGGCATTTGAAGCCATCGAAATGATGGAACAGATTGACATCCCTAAAAAGATGCTGAACCGCAAACCGGCTGTGAAAGCCATGTTCGCTCTCACAGAAAAACTGGTTCAATACGATTACATCGACGACGAAGCCCGCGCTAAACTGGAAGAAGAACTGAAAGGCACTTCAAAAGTGCGCTCCGCCTTGGACGCCGTTTTTGCAGCACCCGGCAGCGCCGCTCCTGCGGCAGACGAATCTGACGAAGATTTGGACGAAATCGGAGAAACAGCCGAGCCGGAAGCCTTTGAGGACGCTGACGCTTCTGAATTCCACGAGGAAGAGGAAGAAAAGGCGGACGACGAAGAAGAAGAGGAAGAGTCGGACGACGCCGATGATGACGCGGACGATGACGATGAGGAAGAGCCGGTGCTGGAAGGCGACGAAGCGTAAAAACTTCGCTCTCCTTCAATGATCCCGTGGACGCTCCCGCGCTCTCATTCAAAAAAGATCCCTCTCATCACCCAAATTTCCACCACAGCTCCGGTTTTCTCCATTCCGTCAAAGACCCTGATGCGGAAGCAGAACGCATTGTATCCTCTCTGAACTTTACCAGCCGGGCTCCGCTATTGGTCGTAGGAATCGGGTGGGGATATCTGGCCCAGGCTGTCCAACGCCGCGGAATCAGGGATGCTTTCTTTTTTGAACCGTCTCTTGACGTTGTCCAGTCGCTTGAGGGAACGGGCCGCTTGTCAGAGCTCCGCGCCTTAGGTCTTACAATCGTCACGAGCGACGCCGAACTGCGCGAGGCAGCCGAGGCGCGGTGGAGCGTGCAGCTCTTTGTGACGCCCGCCTACCGTCGGCTCTTTCCTGATCTGGAATCGCGCGTCACCCGCGTTATCAGCGGGGAAGACAACTCGGTGCAGGCATCCACCACCCGAAGGTTCTTTCGTCTCTGGATGCGCCACAGTCTGGCACGCATCAGACAGGCAGAGCCCCTTCCCTTCGTCGGCGGTCTAACACTCGGCGGGCGCACCGTGGTTTTCTGCGGCGCAAGTCCCAATCTCACGGTCCACTTGGAGTCGTTTCTAAAATCCGGGGCGCGCGAAGCCGCTGTCATCGTTTGTTCCGATACAGCTCTGGCTCCTGTTCTATCCCTGGGAGTGCAGCCGGACCTGGTCTTGTCTGTGGATGCGGGCGCAGGCACCGCTTACCATTGCGCGGCCGCAGAGCAGTTGTCAGAACAGATGCGCGGGCGGCAGTCACTCTCCTCCATACCCTGTCTCTCCTGGACAGGCGGCTCGCCGGCTCTGTCCGCGTTTTTCAAGAGCGTACTTTACTACCGCACAACGTTCCCGCTGGACCAGCTCTACGCGCTCGGCGGTCCTCTGTCGGACATTCCGGAATGGACCAATCCTACAATGAACGTGGCAGGCCTCGCGCTCTGGGTGGCCTCACAGGGCGGCGGGAAACATGTGCTCCTTTTGGGTACGGACCTTGTTTCGCAGGGCGGCGTTACTCATACGCGGGGAACGGGATATTCATATTATGCAGTGGCCGGCACGTCGCGCGTGTGGAGACCGGAAATGTACGCGCCGCGCGGATACGGCCCGGAACTGACGCAGAAGAACCGCGCGGCTGCGGAAGGGCTGAAAGAACTGGGCAGAAAACTGGGCGTGCGCGTGTTCCGGATGGGGTCGGACTGGGCGGAAGCAGAATCACTCTTCAAGGTGCAGCCCACGGAGCCCTTTCAAATTCAAACAACAAGCGTTGAGACGGGGCGACTCGCCGAGTCGCTCCAGAAGATGCGCGGAAAAATTGATTACGAAACTCTTGCCCGACAGACGGGTTCCGGGCGCACGGATGTAGAGCGGTGGCAGACATGGATTCAAAGCGTGTAGTCGTATTTTATGGCGGCAGGTCCGGGGAGCATGAGATATCGCTCATCTCCGCGTCGTCTGTAGTGAAGGGTCTTCTTCTGGGAGGCTTCGAGGTATCCGGGGTATGGATCGATCACGACGGCGCCTGGTTTCTGCAAGGCCCCGCTGTTCTTCGTGATCAAGCAGAGAAGGGTCGACTGGGCCCGGCAACGCTCCCGTGCCGACTGGACCAGGAGAACGGTCGCACCGTCCTCGTCAGCAAGTCGGGAAGCGGCGAGCCTTCACAGATTGTGGACTTTGCGTTTCCGGCCCTGCACGGAACGTATGGCGAAGACGGCAGAATCCAAGGCCTCTTTGAAATGCTCGACCTTCCCTACGCGGGGTCCGGCGTAACGGGGTCCGCGGTGGCTATGGACAAAATCCTCACGCGGCAGATCCTTGCAACGCTCGGGTTCCCGCAGGTGCGTTTTCTTTCAATATCCAGCCACCAATACAAAAGCGACAAGACCGCGCTCCTCCGCCAGATTGAGCGGACGCTGCCCTTTCCACTCTTTGTCAAACCGGCAAATCTGGGATCATCGGTGGGCGTTTCGAAAGCACGGAATACGGACGAGCTCACGAGGGCGCTCGATGACGCTCTGACCTACGATACGCGCGTCATTGTTGAAGAGGGCCATAAAGTGCGCGAGCTCGAGACGGCGCTCTTGGGAAACCCCGGTAACGTGCGGGTAACGCCCATCGGCGAGATTCTCGTGAACGCCGACTTCTATTCGTATGAAGCCAAATACCTGGACCCCAACGCCTCCAAGCTTTCCATCCCGGCCGCCGTTTCACCTGATGTGACGGCGGAGATCCAGCGCCTGGCGGTGACGGCGTTTGAGGCGTTAGGCTGCTCCGGCTTTGCCAGAGCCGACTTCTTTTTGGATCAAGACAGCGGCCGGATCTACTTCAATGAAATCAATACCATCCCGGGGTTGACCCCGGCGTCTCTTTTCCCTTTGCTGTGGAAGGAGGCGGGCCTGAGTCTTGCCCAAGTGATGGCGGCGATCGTAGAGGCCGGCATGGAGCGGGCGGACGAGAGGCGTCGGCTGCGGGTTCGATTCCCCGGAGCCGCCGGAAATGCATAGAAAGTCCAGTTCCGGGCGAAAAAGAATGGCTGCTGTGAATTACAGGGCCGAGTACGTCCGAAAATAGAACCCAGGTCAGCGAAATAAACCCATGATTATCCCAAACACAGACAGACTTACAGACGCCCAGGTGGAAGAAGTTCAAACCATCCTTGCCGAGTTCCATTGCAGTTTGACGCCCATCCCGGGCACCACCCGCACCATTTACGCCATCCGGGGCGATGAGCGGCATGAGACCATGATCAACCGGATCGAGGGTTTGTCCTACATTTCCCGCGTTGATACCATCCAGTCGCAGTACAAGCTGATGGATATTAAGTCGCCCCTGTCCGCGCAGCACATGGGAATCGCCGGCAAAGTCATCAGGAAGGACCTCCTGATCATCGCCGGCCATTGCACCATCGACCCAAAGAACCCTGCGCTCTTTTTGGAGACAGCCCATGCGGTGAAGGAAGCCGGAGCGCACGTTATTCGTGGCGGTGTGTGGAAACCGCGCACCAGCCCGCACTCCTACCAGGGAAGCGCGGAGGCGGTTGACATCCTGATGCGCGCCTCCCAGGAAACAGGCCTCCCTGTGAACACAGAAGTCATGGATGAAGAGCAGCTCCGCATTGCCGTTTCCAACGGAGCGCACATGCTCCAGGTGGGCGCGCGAAATGCGTTGAACTATTCGCTGCTGAAGAAGATCGGAGAGCTCACATCCCAAAAAGGAACGATCATTCTTCTGAAGCGCGGCCTTCACATGGGCCCCATGGATGAATTCATCTGCGCCGCAGAATACGTTGTCTCCGGCGGGAATCCCAACGTATGCCTCTGTCCGCGCGGCACGCTCCCGAGCGTGGACGGTTACAGGAATCATCCGGATGAGTGCATAACACCTCTCCTGAAGCAGAGGACATGGGCGCCGGTGGTAGTGGATCCGTCACATTCGGTGGGAAAAGCCGTTTACGTGCCGCAGGCGGGCCTCGCAGCCATTGCCTACGGGGCCGACGGCCTCTGCATTGAAACACACGTTCAACCCAAGAATGGCATTGGGGACGATCCCAAGCAGGCGATCACGCCGGATGTACTCAAAGAATTGATCCGCGACGCGGCGGACCTCTTTGAACGGCGCAAGAAGTACCAAGGCTACGTCAAAGCAACGGCCTAGAGCCGGTTATCGTCCATTTGTAGAGCTGTTGGCCGGGCAGCGGCCCGCCGTGTCTATGACGTGAGACAGACGCGCTTTCTCCTGAAAGTCGAGCGCGGATGACGGGTCAGCAAGGTACTTGGCGGCCAGCTCCACAAACGGCTGAAACGCATAGCAGGACTCTTCAAAATAATCCAGACTGTCGAACCGGATGTAACGATTGTCCTTTGAAAACAGGATAAAATTGTAGAGCTGACGCTTCTCGCAGTTGGACAGATCCAGTGTCACGAATGACTCTTCGCACCGTTTAATGATAAGGTCAGGAAGGTCCGTTGTGCCGCAGCTACGCTTCAAGCCTTGAACGTAATCCGTATAGGCGTCGAGCCTCATGTCTGACTTGGCGCACGCCCCCTTGACTGGCTTGATCTCTTTTGCCTCGACCTTTCTTTCTACGACTTTCTTCTCCGTCTTCTTGGGCACGTCTTTGGGTATTTCTTTCTTGGGAGGATCCTGCTTCACAGCGTCTTTTTTGGGAGGCTCTTGCTTCACCGGCTCTTTGGGTTTCTCCGGTTCTTTTGGTGTTTCTTTCACCGGCTCCTTGGGCGTATCTTTGACGACCACGGGCTCATCCTTTGGCTCCGGCTTCTTGGCTATCCCGTCAAAGGACCACCGGGTCCAGTAGGTAACGTAGCTGTGAATGGACTCTCCGGTCTTCTCCGCTTGGATTTTGAATTCCTGCGAGGTCAGGAGATCGTCCTCCAAACGCAGCAGGGTGTCCCGACGCTCGTTGATCCGGCCGCGTTCCTGGCCGCTCACCGCCTCTGTCTCGGCGTTGAGTTTGGTATGAAAACCGTACCGGAACTTCCGACCCAGTCGCACCGCATTCTCGTCTACAAGGACTTGCAGCTGACGGTGAAGGTCCGCCCGTGTCCGGGCACGCTGTTCATCATCGGCCAGCACCCTGCGCACGGCTTCTGCCGAATCAGCCCGAGCCTTCTCTTTTCTGACCCGCATGAATTCCGCTTCGCGGGCTTGGAGCCACTGATACTCGTATTCCAATATCTTGCGACGGGCCACCCAGTGCGCCATCGCTTTGGTGGAGCGCTTTAGGAAGTCGTCTAGCGTTACGCCGTCCTTGGGATCCGTGGCAAAGTCGATCT
>JACPZR010000296.1 GCA_016195395.1 Spirochaetia bacterium | reverse complement strand
TGGCGCTGGCCGGCATCCTGGCGGTGGCGACCTACAAATTCACGGGTTCCCTGCTGATCTCGATGGCGGCCGGCATCGTCATCGGCATTGCGTGCAACATCGTCAGCGGCCTGATCGTCACCCGCTTCAAGACGCCGCCCTTCATCGCCACGCTGGCCATGATGACTTCCGCGCGCGGCGCCGCCCTCATGTACACCAACGGGCAAAACATCTATCAGCTCGACGAATTCATCGTCTATGGCCAGGGCGACATCCTGGGCATTCCGACGCCGGTCATCTTCATGGTGATCATCTCCATCGTCACCTGGTACCTGCTCAACAACACCCGCTTCGGGCGCCACCTGTACGCCATCGGCGGCAACGAAGATGCCGCCCGCGCCTCGGGCATCAAGGTCAACCAGACCAAGATGACGGCCTACGTCATCAGCGGCGCCTTCGTCGGCCTTTCCGGCGTGCTCTTCATGTCCCGGGTCAACGCCGGGCTGCCGAATGCCGGCATCGGCTTCGAGTTCGACGCCATGACCGCCTCGATCATCGGCGGAACCAGCTTCTCCGGCGGCGTCGGCACGGCCATGGGCACGCTGGTCGGCGCCTTCATCATGGGCTTTCTGAACAACATCATGAACCTCCTCGGCATCCAGTCGTACCTGCAGCAGATCATCAAGGGAGGAATCATCGTCATCGCCGTGGCTTACGACATCATGTCCAAGAACAAGAAGACAGCAAGCCAATTGGGCAACATTGAAGAACGGGGAAAGGAGGCTTGAGAAATCGGAACACCTGAACAAACAAAAGCACGCGGATCATCCACATATAAAGAACCGAACAATTCTTGAGGAAATGAACATGAAATTGCCTGGAAAAATTGCACTTTGCCTGCTGAGCGCCTGCCTGATGACCTCCACCGCCTGGAGTCAGACCGCACCGAAGAACGGTAAGAACTATCGCATCGCCTACATCGCGCGCGCCCAGGGCGACTCGTTCGCCGCGTGGCTGGCCGACTCCGTCGTCAAGGAAGTCAAGAAGTACCCGGATACGCAAGTGACCGTGTTCGACGGTCAGAGCAAGAACGAACTGATCGCCTCGCACATTGAGAACGCCGTCACCAGCAAGTACGACCTGATCCTGCTGCAGCCGCTCGACTCCGAAGCGCAAGTCGCCCCGGTGAAGGAAGCCATCGCCGCCGGCGTCAAGGTGGTCAC
>JACPZR010000331.1 GCA_016195395.1 Spirochaetia bacterium | reverse complement strand
CACGCCCTCCCAACAATAGGAGCTCTGGGGATAGCCGTGCAGAAATACAACAGGGGAACCGGAACCGGAGTCTCTGACCGCAAACTGAAGCCGATCGGTAGATACGCGGGTCAAAGACACGACGCATCTTGAAGGGCCTGCCGGCGCGCCGCCAGCTTTTTACTGCGGCTTATTACTTTTTCTTCTTCTTGGTTTCGCCGGACAAAGCCTGTTTCAGAGCCTGCCCAAACGCGGACACATCGCCGGCGCCGCCGTCGTTCTGGTCCTTCATGTATGTTTCAAATTCCTTCTGCGCATCCGCATCGCCCACGCGACGCACGGACAGAGAAATCTTTTCCCGTTCGCGGTCCAGGTCCTGAATCATGACGCGGATCTTTGCGCCTTTGGTGAATTCTTTTTCAAACGACTTGCCGCGCGGAATCCCTGTCTCAGACGCCGGAACAAGACCGGTGAAGTTACCCGTCAGCTTCACGAACACGCCGAACGGCTTTACGCTGTCAACCGTGCCTTCCATGATATCTCCGGGTTGGAACGGAAGCGTGCCCTGCCACGGATTGGCAAGGAGCGCCTTGATGGAGAGCGATATGCGGTTTTCCTTCCAATCGAGCTTCTGCACTTTCACGCGGACTTCATCGCCCACTTTCACAACTTCAGAAGGATGGCCAATACGCTCGAACGACATTTCAGAAACGGGAACCAGACCTTCAATGCCGCCCAGATCCACAAACGCGCCAAACGGCTGGAGCGACTTGACGCTGCCCGAAACAATATCGCCTACTTGCAGCGTGCCCTGCATGGACTCGCGGCGCTTTTCACGTTCAATGTCTTTCCATGCCCGGTGCGACGCGATGACTCGTCTCTCGGTGGCCTCTGTGATCAAAAACGTTGTGACCATGCCCTCTACGCCGTCTTCCAGCTGCGATGCGGGGCAGAATGCCATCACTTCGCCGATCTCTACTTCGTAGCCGCCTTTGATCTTCTTGGTGACGCGGCCCTTCATCGGGATTCTCTGTTCCAGAGCGGACTCGAGCACCTGTGAGCGCATGCGGCCGGAAGGACGCGTGGTGAACGTATTCTCTCCGTTCTCGGTGCCTCTGAAGAATAACTGCACCTTTTCGCCCGGTCCCACCGTCAGGCGGCCGTCCGCGTCAATGAATTCCTCGCGGGCTACAACACCCGGACCAAATTCTGTGGAGATAAAGATAAACTCCTTATCCTTAACGTTAGTCACAGAAGCCATCACGGCGCGACCCGGCTGGATCTGCTGCTCGCGGCTGAAGCTCTGCTCCAGAAGGTTTGCAAATGCGTTCTTTTCTTTGCCTTGGCCGACTTTTGTGCTCTTCATATTCTTGTCCTGCCGCCAAACGCGGATAATGATTACTGGTCGCGT
>JACPZR010000330.1 GCA_016195395.1 Spirochaetia bacterium | reverse complement strand
GCACTTCCCGCGGAACTGCAGTCCAACGTTTACAAGACCGATGTCAATATCCTCGAGGGCCTCGGCCACCGCCTTGCACGGCTCCTCCAAACGAATCTCGCGGAACTCTACCAGCTGCAGTCCGGCATCGACGACTCACTGGAAACGCTGACTCACGGCGAGTACTCCTTCCTTGAGAAGTTCCACCTGTTGGCAGATGCCATGGACTCCGGCATCGCAGGGATGGGACCTGCGGAGATCATGACCGTGCTGCGTTATCTGCACCAGTCGGTCACCACGTTTGGACAGCAATACGGCGCCCTGCAGGGTATGCCATATACCAAGGTGTCTCCGTCGTTTGCAAAAATAAAAGAGATCATTACCAAGAACCCCGCGGCGGAAGAGAAGAAAGAGAGCGCATCGGACTCTCCGGTGCTGGCCGGGGTGGATTTTGAATCGGTGAAGCGCGAACTGGCCGGTTCCGCGAGCAAGATCATGTCGTTCGTGACGCTCCCGGCGGAAGAAGCAAGGAAGATGCTCGCGGATTTGAAAACGCTCAAGGGCATGGACAATCCTCTCGATTCGTCCGGCGATCAACGTCGCTTCCGTAGGAACGTTGCCCGCGCCTACTGGCAGGTGTACGACAAGGCCTATTTCAAATACCGTGAGAACAAAGGAAACGTTCCGCTCCCCATCCGTCTCATGCTCTTCTACGGATTCTTTGACGAGGAATTCCTGACCAATGACCAACTGGCGCAGCTGCACCAGCTGGCGGATTCTACGCGCGCCAAGAAAGAGTACCCCGTGGTTTACGGAATCGACTGGGTGGGACTCGTAGGTGAGAAGAAGGAGCCGCCGTCCTTGGACGAACTCGGCCTCACCATGTTTGAAAAACTCAAGAACGAGCACAAAGACAAGGGCTGGAAACGCGAAAGCGACGTCCCTGAAGAATACGACAACAACACATCCCGCAGCAAATACGAACTGACCAACTATCTGGAATCCAATGTGCGCCTAACGTCGGGCTCCATGGCCACGGCCTTCCCGATCCTCACGAAATTCCAGATCACCCTGCCCCTGGATAAGTGCTTTGTTACTATGAAGAAAGTATCGGACGCGCTCGACCGCCTCCTGTCGATTGACTTCTCCGCCTTTCACCGTGAAATTCTGATCAACGACGAAGAAAAGGGCATCCTCAAAGAATTCGTGCAGCAGCAGGTGATCCCATATTTTATTCTTGTACCGTCCATCGGCACGAAGGTGATGATGTGGCAGGACCTGGCAGGCCGCTCCAAAACGTCACGCGGACGCATTTCCATTCCTATCTTTGCCACGGGCGACTTGTTTACGATGATCCTCGAGGCTGTGGCCGCCTTCCGCTGGGAACTCACGAAATCGATCGCAGGTCCGGACTGGAACAACGTCTCCGTGCCGTCTCTCACAGCGGACTACACAGACTACGCGCAATTCTTCAAGAAGAACAAGGACCTCTCCCCTGAGGTCAAAGAGAAACTGGCGGCCGAATTCAAGCGCCTTCGTTCCGACCGGGATCGCTTCACTGCGGACTATTGCACCTGGGTGAAGTTTGAATCAGAAGGTTCGCTCCGCCTGAACCGCGTTGTGCGCGGGATCATGTACCGCCACGTGCCCTTCTCGAAGGACATCCGCGACAAGCTGGCCACGCAGCCGGCTTACGCGGAAATGCACAACCGCTTCACCAACATCCGTAACCGCAAGTTGAAAGAGATGGAAGTGAAGTACCGCAAGTACGGCGAGACCATGCCGGATATTCTCAGAAAGAACGTAGAATTTCACAAGGTCTGATTGATCTCCGCCAAAAGCCGGCGGATCTTTGTCAGAAGAGACGTGTCCCCTTTTGTCAGCCGCTCCGCCCGTCCCAGTTCTGTCTTAGCGTCATCGCGGCGGCCCAGAAGCAGGAAAATCCGCGCCCTTGTATAGTGAAAGAGGGGGTTGGATGATTCAATCGCAAGCGCCCTGTCTACGAGCGTGAGCGCTTCCGCCCCCGCAGCGCCGGGCTTTCTCCGTTCGTCCGTGAGAACCACCGCCAGGTTGTGGAGCGCGCGCGCATGCCGTGGTTCAATCGCGAGCGCGCGTCGGAACAGGTCTTCCGCTCTGGCAACGTCTCCTCCTTCATAAGCAAGGTTCCCCAGGTTGTAGAGAGCCAGAAACATCTTTGGATCGCACTGAAGGGCGCGGCGGTAATCCTCTGCAGCCTGAGCCTTCTCGCCCTTTTCCAGATACGCATTGCCCATGTTATTCAAGGCCTTTGCATGACACGATTGAATGCGGAGCACGCTTTCGTAGGCGCGGATCGCTTCATCCTGCCGGTTCATTTTCTGGTAGATCCATCCCAGGCGAAAACGCGCGGGAAGATGGTCAGGGTCGGCGTTCAGCGCTTTGTTCAAGAGAGATAACGCGGCCATGTCGTCGGTGAAAAGGGCCCGCTGATACAAACGGTCCGCGTCTTCTTTGGGGCCTGCGTAGAGGGTTGGAGCGCTGAAAGCGAGGCAGAACAAAACCACCAGGGCATCCGCAGAAGAGACCCTGGGGAACCAGGATACTCTAGAACTCTTCGACAAAATACGGTTTTGTATATTCGCGGACAACTTCAATGATGAACCGTCCCCAGCTCTTGGGGTCTGCCTGGTCGATGTGTACCTGTTTGATCTTTGGGAAATAGGCCTGGGGTTTCTGGAGACCGTGCGTAAGTTCAATGGAGCGGATGTATTGGTCCACGCGCCGCGCACGCACAAAGTTGATGCGCTCCATTTCCAAGCGGTCTGCCGGGAGGTATCCAATGATCACGAGTTTGGGGAACAGGGCCTTCTTCAAAAGGTTCAGGAAGTCTGTGAACGAATCCACGCGGTCAATGAAACCCTCGTAAGCGCCGCCGCCCAGGTTCATGATCTGAGTGACGATGTCCATGGACAACGAAATGCCTTCCGGTGTGGACATGTCTGAAATGATAACGATCCCTTCGTCGGGCTGGAAGGTCTTGAGCAGAAAGTCCCCGTGAAAATGGCGGCGAAGCAGCTTTGCTTTCGATATGTCAATTTCTGAGCTCTTCTGGAGAACCATCTCGCTCGTGGGCACCCGCACAGCATCACGCGAGAGAACGTAGCGCTTCTTCAGGGCCGACTGGTTCATGATCCTAAACGCTTTTACCTTCTCCTCCAGCTCGTCCAAGGTGCAGATCCCAATGCGGAGGGGGTTCTCTTTCTTGCGTATATCTTCTTTGCCGGGTTCTTCCATGTGTCCTGATTCTCTACTTTCCTACTGGTGTGTTTTGACCAGGATGTAGGTTGTGAGAGCCATGCACCAAAGTCCAAGGACAATGGCCGCCGCCGTCAGGGTTTTGACGCGCGCTTCCAGTCTGACCACCAAATCATGTTGCTGGTCCTGCTCT
>JACPZR010000329.1 GCA_016195395.1 Spirochaetia bacterium | reverse complement strand
CCCCCTTGTGACTGACGATGAGTTCAACCTGGCAACGGCAGCTGTGGCCCTTCAGCTGGGCAAAGAGCGCGATCTCGATGTGATCACACAGATCCAAACGGACGACATTCTTCGCAAAGCGGAGGTCAAAGCCTCCCAGCTCCTCGACGAAAAGCTCCTCATAGATCTGGGGAAAAAGAACAGCGCGGACTGGATTGTGTTTGGCACCCTGACAGCCAAGAATACGCAGCTTCTCCAGTACAACATCCGGAGTCTTGAATTGGATCTCATGCTCGGGAGGACGCGCGACGGCGCCGTGGTCAACAAACTTCACTGGAGCATGGTTTTGTGGAACGCCCAGCAGTGGCCCGCGGACCTGGAAGGGATGACGCGTTCCGCTGTGACACGCGTCATCTGGCGCGGGCCGGATCTCTACCCCGTAAACGTAGTCGTCAATTCTACGCGCAAGCGGGATTACGCGGCCGAACAGAATCAGGTCAGGAAACTGGCGAGAGATGAACTCCGGGCCATGCAGTTCCCCGGTGGCACCGAGGTTGAATCCGTCAACGTCAATGTCAGAGAGAACAAGAGCGTCGCCCCCACGGGGATCATAGGGTGCATCACTCTCGTGGGCTGGATCTTTCTGCCCTACTATCAGGTGGAAACGAATGTTGACGTTACCGTCCGTGTACACGTTCTGGAAGGGAAAGAACTCAAGAACTACGAGTACAAACGGGACGCCAAGGATTCTTCATATTACCATCTATTCACCTGGGATTCGGGAAGCAGAGACCTGACGGACAAGATGCTCAAGAGCTTGATTGCCGACATCAAGACGCAGCTCAAAGCCGAACCCGCGCTCTTCATTCAGAGGCCCGGCGTGCTCGACGGCTTAAAACAGGGGTCAGCCCCGTAGGGCCGGCTTGAGACGCGCGGACTCATCATGCGTTGGTTGAACCGACTGAGCCCGGTCATCCTCCTCGGAGCGGGCCTCTTCCTGGTCTTCATGGCGGCGGCCTGCCAGAAACTCCCGCCGCGCCCGCCCGTTGACCTACTCGATTCAGACCAAGACTTGAGCGAACTGGAACGCAGCCATGAAACTTGGACCCGCGCTCCAGATGTGCCGAACTTTGGGTTTGGGAGACATTCCATCTGGCTCCGGCTCCCTGCCGCGAATCCAGGCAACACCCGCCGGGAATACGTGCTGGAGGTCGCGGCTCCCTGGGTGGACAGAATCGAGTTCAGTCTCACCGGTGGAGGCACCACCGGAACAGCGGGAGTCACCGTTCCTTTTGCCTCCGACTCTTTCTTTCACCGGCACCCCAGTTTCGCGTTTTCCCTGGCTCCGGGGGAAAGCCGCACGGTCTATGTCCGTGCCGTGCACTGGGGACTATTGAGCCTCCCCCTCCGCCTGTGGGACAAAGCGGAGTTTGAAAAGAAGGTACAGGGGGAATACGCGTTACATGGCATGTACTTTGGGGCCATCCTTGCTCTACTCTTGTACAACCTGACTCTCTTCTTCATAGTGCGCGATCAGTCCTACCT
>JACPZR010000281.1 GCA_016195395.1 Spirochaetia bacterium | reverse complement strand
TGTGGACGTTATGCGCTTTTTGAGAGCATGGAGTATCTCCGTTTCCTGCTGGATTTAGAGGAGGACATTCCGGAACTGCTTCCCCGTTATAACATCGCTCCGTCCCAGGCTGCGCCCATCGCAGTGCCCGGCTCATCCGTGAAGCGCCGGATCATACAGGCCAGGTTTGGATTTGCGTCGGACCGCAGGGCTCCCACGTCATCCCAGACACAGGCACATGCGGCATCACGCCCGGCCCAGGTTACGGCAGCACTCGATCTCTTTGGCGATCCGATTGTCGAAAAAACAAAGCGACCCTCCGGGCCTCCGCCCAAACGGACTGCCGCCGATCCAATATGGATCAACGCACGCGCGGAGACTGTGGCCACGCTACCGTCGTTTCGTGACGCGTTCCAAAAGCGACGCTGCCTGATACCCGCATCCGGCTTCTACGAATGGAAGAAGACATCCGCTGGCCGGGGGCCCTCCCGTCGTATGCCATCTTAACAACAACGCCCAACAGCGACGTCAGAGAGATACACGACCGCATGCCGCTTGTGCTTACGGCGGAACGCTTTCAACCGTGGCTTGATCCGGCAGCGGGTTCCGATGTTCTCGCGGAAATCCTGCGGGCCACAGCGGAAGGATTCCTTCATCCCCGTGAAGTTTCAAGGATGGTGAACAGCCCAAAGAACGACGGTCCGGAGTGTTTGGAAGGGCCCGATGATGAACGTCATGATGACTAACGCGTTATAAGAGACAGCGACAGGCTTACGGATCAGCCGAACAACTGCCGCCACTCAGTGGCAATGTCGTGGGCCTTCATGAACGCGGTTCCAATCAGAACGGCATCCGCGTGCGGATCTACACGGAGCCGGCCTTCGCGCGATTCCACACCGGATTCGGCAACAATGAGGGTGCTGGGTGCGGCCGCGCGGATCTTGGGGGCCAGCTTCTCAGTAAGACTCAGGTCCATCACCAACGTGTCGAGATCACGATGGTTGATTCCAATGATGGAAGCGTCAGCCTCAAGGGCCGTCTCCATTTCGCGTTCCGAATGAATCTCAACGATCGCATCCATCCCAAGAGACCGGCCTATATCCAGAAAATCTTTCAGGTGAACTTTGTCCAAAAGGCGGACAATGAGGAGGAATGCATCCGCCCCGGCTTCCCTGGCTTCAAAAATCTGACGGGGAGATATGATGAAATCTTTGCGCAATACGGGGATGCCCGCCGCGCGGGCGGTCCGCAGGTGTTCTAGGGAGCCCTGAAAGAAATCCTGGTCGGTCAAAACTGAAACGGCTGCGGCGCCCAGTCGGGCGTACTCAGAAGCAATCGTTCCGGGATGATAGTCGGCGCGCAGGAGTCCCAGAGAAGGGCTCGCCTTTTTGCATTCGGCAATGACACGAAGCACGGTCCCGCGGGGACGCACAAGGGCATGGTACAGGGAGCGTGCGGGAGAGCCTCCGGTCGAGAGCTCGAAGTCGGGAATCAAGTCCACTTCCCGGCGCTTGGTTTCTACAATGCGGTCAAGGAGCGACCCGGCGGTGGCTGTGTTCATGGCTTCTGCGTCGGGTTCCGGCGTTTGGTTGAGGACCATGGGAGCCGGAGCGGTTTCGGCTTACGCCTTCAGCGCATCCGCCTCAGTTTCGTAAATATCGAACAGAGAGGTCAGTTCAATGACGTCGAAGATACGCTTCACAGAAGGACGAATGCTGCAGAGTTTCAGCGTGCCGTCGCGCGCATTCAGTTTGCGGAGCGTGGCAATGCAGGCACGAAAGCCGGACGAGCTCATGTACTCGACTTTGTCCATGTTCAACACGATATGCTTATGGTTATCCTGGTCGATCAGCTTCGCCAAATCTTCTTCCACTTCGTTGGCCACGGAT
>JACPZR010000280.1 GCA_016195395.1 Spirochaetia bacterium | reverse complement strand
GCCCTGCAAGGGAGACTGCAGAGACAGCCTGCGCCTGTTGGTACTGATCATATCTGGAGCGTTGTGCGGTGCGTTCGGCGGCTTTTGCATACCAGTACAAATACGTTTCCCGTGAGACCGATGTGTTGTTTAGAACAACGTACAGAGTCCCTGTGTCATTCAGGACTTTGTAGGTTGGATCGTTGGAGGCATTCGTTGACAGATGCTCAGCCCGCGCATACGACGCAACGAGGCCGCCGGCGAGGAGCGCTGTCGTTGTCATCATCGCGCTTCCCAGCCAGGTCTGTCCGGTTTTGAACTCTGTGAGTCCCGGAAGAACATATTCCGCCTTGTAGGGCAGGGCTGTATGTACGTTGAATAGGAGGATGGAAGCTGCTGTGGCGCCGTAGTATTTGCGATTCCTGTCATGGATTCTGAAGGCATTCCTGGATTTCTGCGATTCAATGTCGTTGTAGAATCCCACGGACAACAGGTCCGACTTGTTCTGCGCCGGCGCAAAGAGAACGGCGTTGCTGAAATAGAAGCCGGTCACATTTCCTTGCGCGTCCCGCGCTGATCGCTGTGCTGCCTGATGTTCCGACGCAAAGCCCACAAGAGATCCCACGAACGCTGTCAACCATAGCGACGATTCAAGACGCCGGCCGTCCTGCCATTGGTAGATGCCAGGCAGCAAAGCCAGATAACGCGGCGGTCCCTTGAATTCAGGGGCTTCGTCTTCCGCGGACCCATCCTTTGTGCCTCCCGGCATTTCGATCTCAGCGATCTGGACTTTTCCGCCCGGGTTCTCGATCTTGATCTGATTCTTCCCCGGCTGCAGTTTATCGCGGTCAAGGACCAGCACCATCCCGAGCGTGGAATCGCCGGTCCGTTGTTTCTCAACAGGAATCTCCTCTCCGTTTCTAAGGAGCGAGACCTTTGTATCTTCGAAGAAGTTTTCTCCCTGAATCCGTACCGACCGCGTCTTTCCTGACGGGTCCTGTTCCGATTCCGGCATTTCAACCAGAGCCACTTTGGGCGCCACCGGCTTCATGACCAGGAGCTCTTTCCATTCCGACCACGAGGCCGGCTTTTTGAAGATGTTGAGAGCGCCCACGCGCTGTGTATAACGTCCCGGGGCCAGCTTCAAGTTGACTCGTGTGCCTTCCGATTCCTGCCGAGTGATGTCTCCTTTTTCATTCTTAATTTCAACGATGTACCCGCGCGCGTTATCCACCGCCGTCCATTCCAGAAATACCTGTTCTTTGGCCGGCGCGGGGGTTTCCGTATCTCTTTTTTCAGGGGCAGGAGAGGGCTCTGCGCTTTTCTCTGCATGGAGGGGAGCGGCAAGAAACACGCAGAGGCAGAAGAGGGCAAGATCGCGCCACCCGGATACCGTCCAGACGGCGGGCGCGCCCGGAGCCCGCGTCACTCTTTGCTTTGGCCCAGGCATCCTGACTATTGGACGAAGGCTCACCCTTTCAGGTGCGCGGGATATGCGGGGCTTATTCGGCAAATTGCACCTTGGGCGACTTGATTTCCGGTTTTCCGGGATTCTTTCCCAGGACAATCGTAAAAAAGACGGTGATCTCCCGGCCAAGCTGTCGCTTGCCGTCTACGTCCCGATAGGCCTGCAGTGAATACGAGAAGAGGCCTACGTCCAGCGTGGTCAAATCCCGGATGGCAAAGTTGGGCGTATTGACCGTTCCCTGGGCGATGAGCTTGGGTTTGGTATACACCATCTGGTGGACCTTGATCAGGTAACCGCTCGCAGCCGGCGATGGGCTCCACTCAAAGGGGAGCGCGTCGCGTCCGGCCATATCAACGATGCCGTTGTTCGCGGGGAAAATCAATCCCGGATCCGAAAGCTTGTCTGCTACCACGAGGCTCCGTGTCTGGCTCTGCGCAATGGGACCTGTGTCGCCCAAGATCATCACACGCCAAACGTACTTGCCGGGTTTCAAGTTCTTCACCGTGTGCGACCGGCTCTGAATTTCATCCTTCACCAAAAGGGGATTGAAAGAAGCGTTGTCTGCGACCTGAACTTCATAGCGCATCAAGTCCGGTCCGTCCCAGCGGAGAACCACATCGCCGGGGTAGTCCACGGCAGCGCCCTCAGCGGGGGCTTCCAGCTTGATCTCCTGGTTCTCGGCCACCACGAACCGGCCGGGAGCGGAAAAATCTGTGGCCCGGCCGGATTCATCGAACCCCTGAACGCGCCAGATGTATGACCCCACCGCAAGAGTCTTTCGTATATTGAAGAAATTCTGTTGGGCCGACTCCGCGATCACAGCGCTTTCCATATTGTTTGAGGGAGCCACGCTGATTGTATAACGTTTAATCTCGGGAGCGCCTGACCAGCTGAATACGACGCCTTCCTTTTCCAGGAATACCGCCGAAATCGTGCGGCCCGATTCCGGTCTGAGAAGCACGGGCGGCGCAATCTTGTCCCGCTTGAGGACTGAGAATTCGCTTACGAGGCTTGTATTGGACGCCCCTTGGACACCGGATTGAGAAGACACCCGCCAGAAGTAACGTCCCGCCGGGAGGTGTGTTGAGATGTTGGCCGTCCTTGTGGATGTGTTGAATACCCTGTCTGTCAGGCCGCTGTCACGGAACACCTCCAGATTGTAGTCATCTGCGAACTCATCTTTCTGAAATGAAAAGTTGATGAACGGATCAGATGTCGCGTATTCAAACGTTGCCCCCGGCGAGGGGGAGTAGAGAGACAGCGGCTTTTTGCGGATAATGGACAGGCGGCGCACGTCGCTCGTGTCCGTTCCCTGGGTGATGCGCCAATAGTAGATTCCTTCGCCGAGCGCCAGGGCCTGCGAGTCGCCGTTCGAGGCGGCCCGCAGTGTGGCTCCCCCAAACGACCGGTCAGGCGACACTTCCAGTGTTACTTGTCCCGCCCTTTCCCACGAAAATGCCACAGGGTCTTTTGCGCCCGGCGTAAACACGCGGGCTCCGTCTCCCGGATAGGTCTGGCGCAATGTTACTTTCTTGACTGATATGTTCTTTCCTACAGTGGCCTTTTCGTTCTGGTTGATCCGCTCTTCTTTGCCGCCCCCGGAAGAGACGCTTGCTTCCCCTTTTTTCACTACAAGAGCCAGTTCCTTGTCTCCGGTACCGGACAATTGAACGTCACCGTCTCCCACGTTGATCACTTTGTCCTGTGCGGAAATTTCAAGGCCCTTGCTCGCGCCTTTGGCTGCTACGGCACCCTGAATGAAGTTGATCTTTGAGGCTTTATCCGTAATGTTCAAAAGAATCATGCTGTTCTGGTCCAGCGTGATCTTTGTGCCGTCTTTCAGTTCCAGTTCAGCTTCTGACAGGTCCGCGGTCCGGATCCAGTCGCCGTTGTAGAGGTCAGAGCTGGTTTCCACTTCTTCCCACACCACCTGCCTGTCAAACTTGCGCTGAGCCACGTGGTTTTTGAACGTTATCTTGCCCACGAGCTCGCCGGAACCCGTGCCGCGCTGTTTGATGTCCCGGTAGAGGAGAAAGGAGGCGCCAAAGAGCACAATCAGGCTGACGATCACGAAAATGACGTCATCCGAGTACTCACGGAAGAATGCGCGCGGCGATCGTGTCATTTGCCGCCTTTGTCCTTCTCTCCGATGATTTCGTATTTGACTTCGCCTTCGCCGTCCAAGGCTTCCGCCGTGGGTTTGGCTCCGGAGAATGAGACACCGATGCGCGCCCGCAGCTCATCCAGGGTTTTGGGGCGGGACGGGTCGTCTTTTCGTCCCATCACGCAGTAAATGACCTGCGCTTCCGACTTTCCTTTCACTTTGATAGCGGGCATTTCGATGACGTCAAACGTGTCTTTCACCACGTTGTAGGAGTCCTGCGATATCAGCACGTCGGTTCCAAAAGGCTTGTTCAACGCTTCAATCCGGCTCGCAAGATTCACTGTGTCCCCGATTACCGTATAGTCCAGACGTGATTCGGAACCAATCTGCCCCGAAATGACGGGCCCCGTGTTGATCCCGCAGCCAAACTGCGCATGAGGCTTCTTCTTCACGCTCTTCATGAGGCCGCGCGAATTGAAGTCGATCAGGTTCTGGCGCATTTGGAGGGCGGCGTTCACAGCGTTTTCTGTGTCGTTCCCTTCTGAGAAGAGAGCGCCCCAGTGCGCCATGATGGCGTCACCAATGAACTTGTCCACGACGCCGTTGGTGCGGTCCACGCACGCCACCATTCCGGTGAAATATTCGTTCAGAAATTCCACCACCTCTTCCGGCTCCATGGCCTCCGACATTGCCGTGAACCCGCGCAGGTCAGAGAAGAATACCGCTGCGTTCTTCCTGTCTCCGCCGAGCTTCAGCTGGCCGGACAAAACCATTTCGGCAATCTTGGGGTTTGTGAATTTTCCCAGGGCATCCTTCATCTTCTGACGTTCTTCCAAACCCAGGGCCATATTTACGAACGAGTTTGTCAAAAGGCCGATTTCATCTCCCGCCGCCGCGCGAAGCGACACGTTGTAGTTACCCTCTTCCACCTGTTTTGTGGCGCCCACCAAGCGGCGGATCGGCACAGTGATGGTTTTGGAAAAGAAGTACACAATGAAAATGGCGATCACGACCACGATCACCATGATCAGAAAGTTTCGGTAACGAATGCGATACACCGCCTGAAACGCCTCGTCTTCCGGAACGGTTGAAATAACGCCCAGCCCCGCAAAGTTGAGCTTTTTAAAGTTTCCGATGAAGCGTTTCCCGGCCTTGTCTTTGAACGACACCTGTTGGTTGTTTGACCGGCTTTCGAGCATCTGCTTGACGATTTCGGAGTCCGCGAGGTTGGTTCGGGACATGACCATTTCCTGTTCGGGGTGAGCAATGACGTCACCCGTGTCTCCCACAAGGAAAGTCAGCGTGATACCGGAGGCCTTGAAGGTCTTGAGAAACTGCGCGGGATCAATGTAGAGCACGATGATATTTCTCCCGGAAGCGGACGGCATGCTCATACCAAGCAGGGGCATAGAGAATCCTGGGGACATGTTCTGGACCACGACGGCCCCCGCAAACGACTTCTGGAATGCGGCGGCTGACAAAGTATGTAGGCGTTCCACATCGGTCTTCTTGATGTTGTGGTCCGTCATAAATCGGTCGTTGTATAACGTTTTTGTGAAGCGGATGCCCTGTCCATCGCG
>JACPZR010000279.1 GCA_016195395.1 Spirochaetia bacterium | reverse complement strand
GGCGGACAAAGAAGACAGAGCCGTATTACAGGCCATGCGGGTGGGCGACAGACTGGAGCGCTTGAAGGCCGAATGGCTGGCCGTAAAGAGCGCCGGGCGTTCTATCACCGTGCAAGAGAACTACAACAAGCATGCGGCAATGGTTCAGGACCTCACAGCCATCTACGCGATTGTGGGCGACACCTCATCTCTCATGCAGGATTCCGACCGCGCAACGTTCAACGTGGTCAATGCCCTCATCAACCAATGGCCTCTTGCTGCTGAAAATCTAGGGCGCGCCCGCGGACTTGGTGTCACCGTCCTCCAGAAAAAGCAGCTGACGGAGGGTGAACGTGCCCGCCTCGAAATCTATCTTCAATCAACGCAGAGCGCCGTTGAAGGCCTGGAGCGCGGGATTGGTATTGCGTTTGAGGCAGATCCGTCTTTGAAAGGGGAACTGGAAGGCAAAAACCAAGAAGCGCGTAAAGGCCTGGACCATGCGGAAGCGATGGTCAAGTCCAGCCTCTTGAACGGCGACCTCCGCACGCCGCCCAGCCAATACTTTGAGGACATGGCCCGCTCTGTGGCTTCTTTCAATGAGCTTTCTGAAGGCATGTTCCAGGCGATCAACAAGAAACTGAGCGTGCGGATGAGTGCTACGCGAAGAAACGCGTACATCCTTGTGGGGACGGTGGCGGGCATTCTAGCGGCGATGCTCTTCTTTGTTCTCTTCATTGTTAGAAGTATCACCACGCCCCTTGCCGATGCCGTAAACCGCGCCCGTGATATTGCGGAAGGAGAAGGCGACCTTACGAAGCGCATCCATGTGGCTTCCAAGGATGAAGTGGGAGACCTGGGAAGTTCCATGAATAAGTTCATAGGCAACGTTGATACGTTGATTGCCGGTGTTCACGTTATCTCTGGAAAACTCTCTAACTCCAGCGCAGCGTTGGCTGAATCAAGTCAGAGCCTGTCCGCGGGCACCGAGCAGGTTTCCACACAGTCCCAGAGCATCGCGTCCTCTGCCACCCAGATGAACCAGAATATGCAGATGCTTTCCAGCTCCATCGAGGAAATGTCAACGTCCGTGGAAGAAGTGGCAAAGCGGGCGGCCGAAGCGGCATTGGTGGCCAATGAAGCCAAAGGAACCACACAGGAGACGGATATTGTAGTCCAGGACCTGGGCACAAATGCCAGGGAAATTGGAAACGTCATTGAGACGATTGCGATGATCGCTTCACAGACAAACCTATTGGCCTTGAACGCAGCCATTGAAGCTGCGAGCGCCGGTGAAGCGGGGAAAGGCTTTGCTGTGGTAGCCGCTGAAGTCAAGGAGCTCGCCAGACAAACATCAGTTTCGTCAGACGAAATCAAAGCCAAGATCGCGGCGATCCAGGACAGTTCTCAGAAGACAATGGAAGCCATCAAGACAATGAAGAACGTTATCGGCAGGGTAAATGACATCAGCTCGGCCATCGCCTCGTCCGTAGAGGAGCAGTCGATCACGGCTCGGGAAATTGCATCAAACATAACCCAGGCTTCCAGCGCTTCATCAGAAGTAGCCAGAAACATCCATGGGATCTCGCAGGCGTCACGGGAAGGAGCCCATGATGCCGCCAAGTCATCAGCGCTTGCCGGCGATCTTCACCGGATGGCAGCTGATCTGGCCGCGATCGTGAACAAGTTCAAGTTCACCCAGCACGCAGCGGGCGCCATCCAGACCACAACGGCAGAGAAAGCGGCCGCATAACGCGGGTCAGATCGGTCGGAGCGGCGGGTGGAGACAATCGCAGAAAGGAAAAAGATCAGGGTCCTGATCGTGGATGATTCGCAGGCGTACAGGAATCTCCTGAGCCGTGAGCTGGAGAAGGACCCGGAAGTAGAGGTGGTATCGCGTGCGGTGAACGGCCGCCTGGCTCTTCCGCGCATCAAGCATTACCGGCCCGATTTTGTGGTGATGGACCAGGAGATGCCGGAAATGAACGGCCTCGAAACCTTGGAAGTGGTGCGCGAGAAGTGGCCGGAAACAGCGGTGATCATGTTCAGTTCCCACACGGTGGAGGGCGCGCGGACAACGCTCCGCGCCCTGCAGCTGGGCGCTGTGGACTTCGTGGCAAAGCCTTCTGCGGAAGAAGACATTGGCGCCTATCTGCGACGGCATCTGGTATCGCGCATCAAGGCCATCGCCAAAGA
Source organism: Spirochaetia bacterium (assembly GCA_016195395.1). Next base: position 348 of record JACPZR010000279.1, on the reverse strand, counting down.
ACGACGTGCAGCACATCCCGAACTGGCTGCTTCCAAGTTGGCGCCGCATCCGCCTGATCCGGGTGTGTCATCCGCGCTCTCTGACATCTGCGCCATCGGCATTTCAACTGGCGGCCCCGCCGCTCTCCGGGAACTTTTGTCCAAAGTCCCGGCTGCGATTCGCGGCTCCATTGTCATTGTGCAGCACATGCCGCCGATCTTCACGCAGCAACTGGCTGAATCGCTCGCGCAGAGCTCGGGATTGAATGTCGTGGAGGGAGCCGAGGGGATGACGCTCACGCCCGGCCTTGTGGTCATTGCCCCGGGAGGATTCCACATGGAAGTGGTCCATGACGGACAGAGGGCACG
>JACPZR010000278.1 GCA_016195395.1 Spirochaetia bacterium | reverse complement strand
ACACCGGGTTCTTCACGGTGCTTGGCGGGAAATACACAACCAGCCGCGCTTTGGCTGAAAAAGTTGTGGATCAGGTGGCGGAAGTTCTTCCGGGAGACTGGAAAGAATGCGGCACAGAATCCAGAACACTCTTGGGCGGACAGTACTCAGACCGACTCTCTCTGGAAAACTCGCTCTGTGAGGCCTATCCCTGGGCGCACCCGGAGCGCGTAGAGACACTGGTTTCGCGCTACGGCTCGGAAGCGGGATCGATTCTCGCGCGCACTCCGGAGGACCAAAGAACGCTCTATCCGGTGAAGCCCGGGCACGCCGGCCTTTTGGCCAAAGGACGCGGCGGCTTCGTCACCGCAAACGGCGAGATCTACACGGCTCAAGAAATCGATCACATCCTGGAAGAAGAAGATGTGGCCGCGCTCTGCGATCTGTATTTCCGACGGGCGGGAATCGGAACACCGGGGCAGACGCCTGCCGACGTCACAGAGTGGCTCTTGGACAAAGCAGCTGCAACTCTGAGCTGGACGCGCGCGGACAGACAAAAGGCCGCTGCAGACCTGGCCGCCAAATACGATCTCTAGCGCTCTACAGACCGCCGGCTTTTCTCTCTTGCGCACATGATCCGCGTGCGGAAAAGGGGTCGTATGATCCTGCGCGTTTTCCGTGTTTGTGGGCTTGCCTTGGCCGTCCCGTTCTTGAGTTGTTCCGTCTTTGCCCGTTTCGTGGAGGATCCGCGGGGCCCGGCCGTGGGACACGACTATTTCAGACCCAACGGCAACGTGTGCACAGACGGGCCGGTAGCCCACGAAAAGGAACCGTCGTACTTGGCGGGCTACGCGCTTTACAGGCAGACCTATTTTGCCCCTGACTTGAAGGCCGGACGCAAGGCGGCCATGGTGATCACCGGGGATTCCATTGCTGCGCTCTTTGTGCCGGGCCTGATTCAGAAACTCCTGCCGGAGTACGACGTGGCAAACCGCGGCATAGGCGGGGACACAACGCTTCTGATCGGAACACGCGTGCGCGAAGACATCCTCCCGCTGGACCCCTCTGTTGTGGTCATATCGATTGGAGGAAACGACCTCCTGAACGGACGGTGCATTGCGGGAACGCTGCGGCAGACGGGAGAGCTGATTGACGTGCTGCGTGAGAACAAGCCGGGCCGTATTGTGATTATAACCAGTGTGCCGCCCGTGCTCTCATGGAAAGCCAACTCTATCGTTCCGTTCTACAATGCGCGCCTCAAGGAGCTGGCGGAGAAGAAAGGGGCCAGGTTCGTGGACTTGTGGCCGCAGATGGCCCAGAGGGACGAGCCGGTCCTCAAAGAGGAATATCGCTTTGTGCTTCCCAATGGGAAAACGGACGTTATCCACTTCAACGAAAAAGGCTACGAGGTCTGGTCCAGTCTGATCAAACAGGCTGCGGGTGACGCTGGGAAAAAGAAGAAATAGCGCGCCCCGGCTGGAGCACGCTGCCGTACAAATCTAGATT
>JACPZR010000304.1 GCA_016195395.1 Spirochaetia bacterium | reverse complement strand
TGTGCAGCCAGTGATGCAGTTCACGCAGCGTCGGCCCAAGATCGACCCGTCAACGGTTGTGGGTTCCGGAAAGATCAAAGAGATTTCTGTAAAAGCCGTGCAGGAAAACGTCGAGATGCTGATATTCGATTTGGAGTTGGCCCCGGCGCAGGCCACGCGTCTTTCCAAGCTGTCAGACATGAAGATCATCGACCGCACGCAGTTGATTCTGGATATCTTCGCCCGGAATGCTCAGAGCCGCGACGGGAAACTCCAGGTAGAGCTGGCGCAGTTGCGTTATCTGAAAGGACGCCTCTCGGAGTTGGACGACAACATGTCCCGACTCACTGGGGGGATCGGCGGGCGGGGTCCCGGGGAAACCAAACTGGAAATCGGGCGCCGTCGTGTGGAAGAGAAGCTGACACGTCTGGAAAAGGAACTGAAAGGACTCAAGCACCGCCGCGAGCTGAACCGCCGTCACCGGGAACGCGCGCACCTGCCCATCGTATCTATTGTCGGGTACACAAACGCGGGGAAGTCGACGCTTCTAAACGCGCTCACACGCTCTGAAGTGCTCGTTGAGAACAGACTGTTTGCCACGCTTGATCCCACCACGCGGCGGCTCCGCTTCCCGCGCGAACGAGAAATCATCCTTGCGGATACGGTGGGTTTCATTCACGAGCTGCCGCCGGAATTAAAGCGCGCCTTTGAAGCCACATTGGAAGAGCTGTCAAATTCTGACCTTCTCCTCCACTGTATCGACGCCGGTGATGTTTCGCGTGATGCAAAGATTCAAGCCGTGGAAGGCATCCTGGATGAAATGGGGCTTTCCGATATTCCGCGCATCCGCGTCTATAACAAGTGCGACCTGCTGTCGCCCGACGACGCGCAGGCCCTGGAGACACGGCCCGGATCGATCGCGGTGTCCGCGCAGAGCAAGCTGCATTTGGACCGGCTTCTGCTCATGATGGAAGAGGCATTATATGAACGTACGGACTCCGGCGGACCCGCTGGAAGAACTGCTGTCGGAAATTGAGTCAATCACAGAGGGGAACCGCTGGTCGATGGAACTCGACGATGTGCTCATGTACACGCAGGTGAGCCGTGAAGACGTTATGCGCGCCGTCTATGCGATGCGGCGGACAGGAACGCTGACCCGGCAGTGGGAGCATTTCAGCGCGGACAACGTGGACGATCTGGTATTTATCTTGTCGGAGTGCGGATACCCGGATGCTCCGCGCATGTTCCGGCAGCGGGGCTATTTCCTGAACGAAAAAGACCACGAAGAGCTTCTTGAAGTGTTTATCAGCGTCACCGTGTCACGGATGAAAAGCCGGGCTGTGGACCGCGATCAGTTGGAAATCGCAATCGCAGGTTCGCGGGATTTTCACGCCGCGGCGGAGTTTTACTGTCACTCGGTTTTTTCCACAGAGGAAATGATCAACTTCGCGGTGAGCGTTTTTGTGCACAAGCGCGGCATTGAAGACTGCTTCATGGCGCGCACTACGGCGGGCGGCTACCTTCGCGGCGAGTTCCATCGTCGCTCCTTGCGGTGGGAGGACATCTTTGCCGCCATTTTTGATGATCTTCGGGCCAAGGCGGTCTTCTGGAACCTGACGCCGGGGATGGAAGCTCCGCCTGTGGATATGGTCTTGTCCAAGGAGACCCGGAAGGCTCTGTCAGAAATGGGGTTCCCCACGGAGGTTCTCCCCAGTCCGCAGGAATTAAAGACGCGCTACCGGAAGCTCGTGAAGAAGTACCATCCGGATGTCAACCCCGAGGGCCTTGAAAAGACAAGGACGCTCAATGCCTGCTATTCCCATTTGATCGCTTGTTCAACGCTAGGTTGACGACCAGCGACGCGGCGCAGGCGGTCAGGCAGAACAGGATGAACATGTCCCATCCCGATAAGGGGGCGGGATAAGACCACGAAAAGTACGGCACGTCCATCCTTGTGATCTCCTGCAGATAACGTTTAATGATATGCGGCGCCGTTTTAATGGGCTGGTAGAAAGCCTCTTGATTGCGCAGAAACGCGGCGGACCCCAGCATAGACATACTGCCCAAGAGGATCAGGGGCAGACGGGCCATCGCCGTCTGAAGGGGGTTGTGAGCGCGACCGGCTGCGTCAAGCATGTGGGCCGCTCCCTGTGCAGAGAGAATGGCAAGCACGGGTACCACGGCGATCCAGTAGCGGCCGGAAGGGCAGGAGCCAAGAAGCCAATTGAAATGCAGAAGGTTGGGTGCGTGGGCGCTGATCAGGAGCGCCAAAACCCACAACAGTACCCGCAGTCCGCGCGATCGCCCCAGAGCATAGAGACCGGGGAGAACCAGAATAAACAGCGGGTTCAGGGCAAGGATGCCCAGGTCGGCGTCGTACAGATAGGTCAGATAACGTTTTCCAATATCGTCTGTGTAGGCCGCGGCGCCGCTCTCGTACGGTCCCACCAACCGGCCAAAGACGTTGTGCGAATAGAAGAGAAAAAGGAGCGCTGCCGCTCCCAGCACGCCTCCCAACGCGAGAGTCGTCTTTCTATTCCGACTCCATTCAAAGAGTAGAATCCCCGCGCCGCCAATCACAGCCGCGGGCGCGAATTTGATGTGAAGAAACGGGAGCAGGGCGGAAGAGACCACGGCAGATGCAACAAACAGATCGGGTGCGATGTGGGGCGGTGCACTCCCGCCAAGCTTTGATCGTAACATGTAAAGAAAGATGATGAGAATGAGAAGTGATGCGGCTGTCTCTGGAAAAATCTGGTCAGCGTATGCAAGAAATGGCAGCGACGTAACGCAGAGAACCGCAATGAACACAGAGGCCGGGCGGCGGAGAATGAGGAGTGAAGCAAACGATGCAAGTGCGGCGGTGAAACTGGCGCCCACCGTGACGAGCCACTTTGCTGCTTCGTAGGGGTTGATCTGCATGTGAAGAAATGTGTCTAGAAATGCCGGGGCCAAGAGCAGAGACAGCAGGGGATAATGAAAGGATACAACGCGGCCCCCTGCCTCCACTGTGTGCGGTTCCAAGTCCATGGGATAGTAGGAGTAATAGCTATGCCGCCCGTAGTTGTTCCGCAGATCGATGTCGAAATCGTGTCCCATGGATTCCGCGGCTGTCATGTAGTGGGGTTCGTCACCCGTGAGCGGGATCGGCGCTTTGTCCAAAATCAAGGAGTAGACGCCAAGAAATACAAAGAAGAGGCAGAGGAGCGTTACTTTCCGGCCAAGGTTATCGCTTAAAAAGAAACAGACAAGCAGCGCTGCGCTGGTAAGCGCCGCAATGCGCATGGATACTAGAAAGATATTGTATTCCTTTGACGGCATCGGCGTGAGAATGACGTTATAAGGGAACTGATTCCAACGGAATGCGATATACTGCGGCCCCGGCCTGCCTTCAATCTTGAGCTTATAAAGACCCGGAGCGATGGTCACTGCCTGTGCCCCGCCTCCCGGCGTCTCAACGATAAGATGGAGCGTGGTTGTTCCGCGGTTTTCGATATGCAGAATGGAGCACTGCTCCGACCCGCCCTCACGAACATCTGAATCTTTTCCGGTGCACGCACCCCCAACAACTCCTCAAAGCGCGTGCGCAGCGCATCCATCTCCTGGTATTCCTGGAGCACCTGGCTCATGGGCTGCATCACGAGGTTGTGTTTTGTGAGAGCCAGCTGGAGTCGCGCATAATCCCGTCCCGCCAGAATCCAGTCGCGCATTGTGTTGGTGCGGGTTTTCAAGGAGAAGAATCCCTGCGAGGACTCCGCCGCTTTGCTGACTATGTCGATCGTTGATTTCCGGGCCAGCTCCGAATTCCATGACGCTTGGTCGCGTCCCAAAAAGAACGTCGTCACCAGCTGATACTTCAGGCCCGACATGCCGTTGCCGCGCAGCGAGATCCCATCGCGTTTGTTGAAGATTTCAGAATCATTGAAGCGGAACCATAACCGCGACTCGTCGTTCTTGGGCAGAGTGTTGGTCTCAACGGTAGATGCGGCAATGAAGAGATCGCGAATCTGTCGGGATCTGGGGTCAGACAGTAGAATTGCATCCACGCGGCTGTGTGTGCGTCCGATGGTATCGAGTACGCTCTGCGCCTCAGCCTCGGTGAGCGCCGGTCCTTCGTATGGTGTGCGGTTCGTAGCCCGACGGCCGAACTCAGCATAGAGAGAATCCTTTGCTTTACCGGGAAGGAGTGTGAGACGCGCCGCAGGTTTCAGTCCCGTCTCGCGCGGTCCGTACTCGCCGTCGGGAAGGACTTCTACGTCCACAGCGAAACCCAGCTGCGAGGCGCCTATGACAAAGTGCTCGATGAATGTTCCCTGACCTATGTGGATTTGGCGCGAAGGGGGGTCCGTTTCCGGGAGGAGGCGCGTTTGGTCCACAAACAAGAGCAGCTCCTTTTCGCTTTTGATCTGAATCTTCCAAGGCTGTGTATTGTGCGGATTGGGCGCAGTGATGCCGCAGAAGACGGACGCCATGGCGGGTGACGTTATTCCATTTAGGCGCGCAAAGAGCAGAGGATCGTTCATGCCCGTTGAAAACGCGTCATGATCCGTGCCGCACGACGTCAGCCACTCAGGCACGGTAAGTGCGGCGCCAATAGCGCCGGATCGTTCTAGAAATGTGCGTCTTGAAACTTTGTTCATATGGAAAGCTCCTCTAGTCAACCTCTCTACTTCAGCTCTGCGCCGGGACTGTATTCAGATTCCAGCCGTGTGCGGATCTCTTTTTCACTTCTGAGCGTTGCCTTGAGGGTTCTGCCTGCAAAGAGCGCCGCTTGGTCCGCGTAATGGGGCGATTCCGGCCGGTTGATGTTTCCGTACTGGTGCACAGACCAGGACCGGGCGCCTGCCGGGGTGAACTCGACAAGGAGAACGTACGAGTCGCCTGCAACACCTACAAGATGTCCGCCCCGCTCTTCGGAGTGCACGGCGGACATAACGTCCGGGCCGCCGCCAATGGGAAGATCCACGTTGCCCCGGCGCAGGCGCTTCACCTGCCCCA
>JACPZR010000075.1 GCA_016195395.1 Spirochaetia bacterium | reverse complement strand
CCTGTCGCTTGTAGACAGAGTGGGTTTTGACATGGCCTTCATGTTCCGCTATTCCGAGCGGGAGAATACGCTCGCTAAAAAGAAATACCCGGACGACGTGCCTGAATCCGTGAAGCTTGCGCGCCTTGAGCGGCTGATCGCGCTCCAGATGCAGAAAAGCGACGCGCAAAACAAGCAGGAGATCGGCCGCACGTTCCCGGTGCTCATCGAGGGGCCAAGCCGTCGGTCCAAGAGCGACATGATGGGCCGCACACCCCACGGGAAGGTGGTGGTATTTCAAACCCACGGAGAAGTCCTGACGGCGGGACAGACCGTCGAAGTCCAAGTCACCAAAGCCAGTTCCGCTACGCTCTTGGGGACGCTCCTGGTTCCGGCCGTATCCGCCTAGGGGCCCAAATTCCTTTTGGAACGGCCAAATCGGCCGATAATAAGAGGAAGATGAGAGGACTGGGATCCCGCATACAATCACAGCCATGCTTTTTGTGGACACTGGGGGCTGGAATAGCTCTCCTCTTGTCCGCGCCCGTAATCGGCCAGACACGCGACGCCCGCGGCGATGCCACTGTCAACGTATGGAGCCGCTACGCAGAAGTTGCGCTCGATTTCGACAGGACCATGTACCGTGTGGGCGAGGATATTCCCGTCCGCTTCCGCGTCTCAAATACCGGCACGCAGGTGATCCGCGTCTATCCATCAAATGACCCGGCCCGCACATTCCAGTTTATGGTGACCGACAAGACCGGCCGTGAAATCCCGATGCAGTTTGACAAGCCCCGATTTCAGAAGCGTGAAAACGGCGACAAGACCGTAGTCAGCCTTCAAGGCGATCGGTCCAAAGAGATCATACTTCATCCGGGGGAGACGTTCGAAAAGCGCGTCTTCCTGAACGACTTCTACCGACTGCCGCCCGGGTCAGAGTACCGCATCACCGGCTATTACTATCCCGATGCGCGCCAGAACATGTTCGTTCGGTCGCGGAATACCGCGCGTCTTTTTGTAGAGCGTCCGCGCCAACCACCTCAAATACGTGGAGCTCCGCAAGTATATCACAGCCTATGACCGATTCTCTGCGCGTTACGTCCAGTCGCCCGATGAAGACCGGCCGGAGATTCTCTCGGAATTCTCCAAGTATCTGACGCATCACCCCGCAGACCGGCTCCGCCGCTTTAAGATCGTTTCCCAGGACCGTGAGCGGTCGCGCGACGGCGAAGTGATCGACGGAGGGCGGGCGTTTGTGAAAGTCCAGGCAGACCGGGAAGCCAACGGCTACAACGTAACCTACGAGTATACGTATACCCTGGAAAAGGCCGATAACGCGGATGGGTTCTGGCGGATTGTCTTTGTTTCTGCGCGGGTTTTGAGATAAAAAGCTTTGACGAGAATCCGTGAAAACCTACGTTGATAAGGAGCGCCCATGACTGAGATTCTTTCCCAAGACGAGATCGATGCTCTATTATCCGCGATTTCTTCGGGTGAAGTGGACCCGGATGACTACAGCGCCGTCGGTGAACAAAAGAAAGTAAAGATTTACGACTTTCGTCGTCCTGACAAATTCTCAAAAGACCAGATCCGCACGCTCCAGATGATGCACGAAACCTTCGCGCGTCTGACCACCACGGCCCTGTCCGCGCAGTTGCGCGCTCTTGTGGGCGTGCACGTGGGCTCTGTGGATCAGCTCACTTACGAAGAATTCATCCGTTCCATCCCAAACCCCACTACGCTGGCGGTCATCAATATGGACCCGCTCAAGGGATCCGCGATTCTTGAGATCGACCCAAGTATCACGTTCACGATTATCGACCGCCTCTTTGGGGGTCCGGGTGAACCCTCTAAGATCAGCCGGGAACTCTCTGACATTGAGCTTTCCGTAATGGAAGGGATCATTGTGCGGATTCTTGGGAACCTCCGCGAGGCATGGTCGACTGTGATCGATCTGCGGCCGCGTTTGGGTAACATTGAAACCAACCCGCAGTTTGCGCAGATCGTGCCGCCCAATGACATGGTGGTGTTGATTACGCTAGAAACGAAAGTGGGCGACGTGGAAGGTATGACCAACCTCTGCATTCCCTACATCACCATTGAACCGATTATTTCCAAGTTGTCCGCGCAGTATTGGTATTCATCGATCCGCCGCGGCGAATCTGACGAGAACAAAGCGATCATTCAGGAACGTCTGGACCAGGTGGAAATTCCGCTGCGCTGCGAAGTGGGCGAGGTGGAACTTCCGTTGCAGGAAATCTTGAACCTGACCATCGGTGACGTTGTCAAGCTGGGTTCCACGCACATCAAGTCGGACATGTTGATCAAGGTAGGGGACAGGAAGAAATTCAAGTCACGTCCCGGCCGGATCGGCGCGCGGATGTGCGTTCAGATCGGGGAAACAATCGAAGATATCCCGGACGAACTGCTGGGCTCCACGCGCGCGGAAGAAGAAGAATAGCAGCGCGGCCGCATCAGGCCCCTGATTTCTTCTGATCGATTAACGCCCTGATACGTATCTGCTTGAATACGGCGTCACCAGGGAGACGCGGCAGTCCCAAGTCGGTCAGCGTGAGGGCAATATCCTTGTGGCGCTGTTGAAAGAGGGCAACGCCTTCTTCCCCATCGGCGGCCGCGATCACGTTATACCCCGCTTCCGTCAGGTGAATCGTCAGGAGTTCTGAGAGGTAGGGCTCATCCTCGATCACGAGAATTGTCTCCGAACCCCCGCGTGATGCCTCTGCGCGTTCGCGAGGTGGTGTTGACGCGGGTGGAATCGAAGCGGCCGGGAAGTACATACGAAACGTGGTGCCTTGATTGGGGGCGCTGTCCACGGCGATCGTCGCTTTATGTGCCTGGAGGATCGACCATACAAGAGAGAGTCCAAGACCTGTGCCTTTGTTGATGTCTTTCGTTGTGAAGAACGGATCAAATATGCGTCGTTTTGTGTCCTCGTTCATTCCCACCCCCGTATCTGATACAGTCACGAGAACATATGTTTCGGCCTGGGCGTTATGGAGCTGGCTTGGCACATCGGACTTCCCAACGCTCTTTGTTTCGATGGAGAGTCTCCCTCCGCTGGGCATGGCGTCGCGGGCGTTCACGCAGAGATTCAAGAGCACCTGGTGAAGTTGAGCAGAATCCGCGAGGATGGGAGGGAGACCGTCCTGGGTCGTCGTGGTCACGCTGATGGATTTTGCAAACGTGGCCCCAACCAGCTGCGAGATTTCCTGAACGAGGTCGTTGACAAACAGCGGCTGGGAGTCCGACTCGCTTTTGTGCGCGAACGTCAGGAGTTTGCTCACGAGCGACGCGCCGCGCACGGCGGAGCTTTCAATTGCATCAATGCTTTTCGATGCGCCGCCGGAGGGCGGCCCCATTTGTTTCAACCGCTGCGCGTGACCCAGAATGATGCCGAGGATGTTGTTGAAATCGTGGGCAATGCCGCTGGCTAATGTGCCGAGGCTTTCAAGTTTTCGGGATTGCAGGAGCTCCTCTTCCAGTTGGTGCTGCTTTATCTCTGCCTCTTTGAGTTCTGCCTCCGCATGTTTGCGGTCTGTGATGTCCATTAGTGTTCCGATGACCCTCACCACCTTGTCGTTTTCCACAACCGGATGGCCGATGGTTCTGACCCAGCGGACGGCTCCGCCGGCATCTACAAGCCGCGCCTCCAAGTCATACGGGCGCCTTTCCTGGATGGCCCTCGTGAATGCGTGCATGACCTGTTCTTTGTCATCGGGGTGGTAGTATTTGCTGCCGTCGTCCGGATTGTGAATCTCCGTTCCGTAGATGCGAAACACCTCGTCCGTGAACGTGCCGGTATTCGTTGCAACGTCATACTCCCAGCCGCCGATCTTCGCAATCCGCTGGGTCTCGGCAAGAATCGACTTGCTCTTCTGGAGGGAATCTTCCACCGCCTTGCGTTCCGTGGTGTCAGCGGCCAGCCCTTCAATCACGGTCTCCCCGCTTTGCAGCTCCTGCTTCATTGACCTGTCATAGATCCAGTGCCATTGTCCGTTCGCATCTTGTAGACGATACTCGATCGTAAACGGCCTGCCATTGGCCGCCTCGTTCATGGCCCGGGTAACGATGGCCTTGTCGTCGGGATGAACAGAGTCATGCCACAGAAACGGATGAGCATAGAGATAGTCGGGGGGATACCCAAGGAGGGTCTCGACCCGCGGCGAGTAGTAGAGTCCGCCGTGCTTATCCGAAAAGACGTAGACGGTGTCGGGAGAATGCTCCACCAGTTGGTAGTACCTTGCGAAGGCCTCTCTCTGCTGGACCAGGTTTCTGTAGTGGAGCAGCGCAAACGCGATCAGTAGAAACACCGCCGCAGCAATTCCGCCAATCTCCAGAAATGCGTTCAATTCCGACCAGAGGGTGTCCGAGAGTCTTCTCTCGAGGATCACTGTCCAGTGTATGCCCTCAATGTGTTCCATCGTCAGATAGATTTTGTCAATCCATCTGCCTGTGTAATTCAGTTCGATCCGGTTCTCTTTGCGGTTCAGAGCCTGCGTCACTTCGGCATAAGAGCCGTAGACGGCCGCCGTGTCGGTGTGTTGGCCGTCACTGCCGTAAAGAACACGGCCGTCTGAATCGAGAATGCGGATTGTCGTGGTCCTCGCCGCGACGGACTCCACGAAGGGAGGCCGCCTCGCATAAGAGTCCCATATCAGGAGGGACCCCTTCTCGTGTTCGCGCGTTATCTGTGCAATCAAGAATGCGGTATTCATGTCCTCGTCGAGATGATGACGAAGTTCCTCTTGGAAACGCCGGTAGCCGATCACCGATGCCGCTGCGGCAATTAAGATAAAAGAGCCGGCTACCGCCGCAATGAAGGCTGTAGTGACGCGTCTTACGGGACCGCTTCGAATCCTATCCTGTTTCACTTAGCCAAACCTGAACAGAGCGAGACTGCTCGACTCTGATCGGGTCTAGTTAAAAGGAAGGGCCGCGGATTCTGCACCCTCTACATTGATTGAGTACGTATGATTTGCGTCATAGCATAATGAGGGCCGGATCATGCCGAAAAGAACGCTGCGCAATCTGCTCTGCGGATATTGGTGGACTGCCCGTCCACTACCAGCTGAAACGATCCGCTGATCTTCTCTTCTTCCAGGTAATCGGCGAGCATTGCCATGGCTCCCCGGGCCAATCGGTGCGGCACGCCGGTCTGTGAAACAAGCACAAGCGTCACCTCATCGCACATCATGAAGTCCGATGCGAGCGCGTGAATAACGCCGCCCGAAGCCGTGTCGGCCTGAAATTGCGCTCCAGTGCGCGTGACGCGCGTCACAAAGTTAGGAAAGCCTTGCACAACGTCGAGCACGGCTTTTTCTGTCCGGCCTTCATACTCATTGTGAATAAAGTAGGTGCCGTCGGGATCGCGATGGAGCTGGGTTCTGAAGTAGGCGAGAATTTCCGGATTCGTGATTTCATTGCCTTGAAACCACCAGCGTCCCGCGGGGTCGATGCTGATTCCCGGCCTAGTGAGCATCCTTGCCCCTCGACTCGAACACAAAGAGTGTGACCGTCACCACGCCGAGCTCAGTTTCAATGGCGCCCGTCAGCGCGGGTTGGTAGGAAGGTGACTGTCGCCGGTCTGTGCTGGCGGAGTTAGAATACGTTCCGATCGACTGCTTGTGGAGCCTGCGCTCGGTGATCCAGACACCTTCGGCTCCGCGTTTCCGCGCCTCTCGTCGCAGAAGCGACACGAATCCCGGATCGTCGATTTCGCCGCTGAAATCCCGGACAATGAGCGTTCCTAATACCTTCACCGGATGTGACGGGCGCTTCGAGAGCACCACCACGTCATCTATGGCCGGTTTGCGCATATTTGCGTAGTCTTCCGAGGGCTGAAACTCTACCGAATAGCAGCCCGTAAGCAGGAAAAAGACGCAATAAGCGCCCGGTAAGAATGAGAAAAGGATTCCCTTTTTGCCTATCATCTACGACGTTGCTCTCGCTGATATGTCACGAAAGACCTCCGAAGCCGGCGACCTCGTCCGGGCCATGATCCCCGTAATGACGGAAATCGTCCCC
>JACPZR010000303.1 GCA_016195395.1 Spirochaetia bacterium | reverse complement strand
GCAGAGCGGCATATTGGGCATGCACTCCATCCAGAAGCGCGCCGTCGTGATCAACGATGAAATCAAGATCCGGCCCATGATGTATCTGGCCCTGTCATACGACCACAGAATCGTCGACGGAAAAGAGGCGGTTACTTTCTTAGTCCGCGTGAAAGAATGCATTGAATCGCCCGAACGCCTACTACTAGGCGTATGACGCGACAGATAACTGACGCAACTAACGCAATAGGTAACTGACGGCCACTATAAGATAACGCAAGGGATAACTGACATGCCTGATGAAACGCGAACATTTGACTTGGTAGTACTGGGCGGGGGTCCGGGTGGTTACGTCTGCGCCATCAGGGCGGCCCAGCTGGGACTGAAAACCGCGGTGATCGAAAAGCGCCCTACGCTCGGAGAACTGACGGACGGTCTGAACTTCCTCATGAAGAAGAACAAGATCCAGGTTTTTGCCGGCGCCGGGCGCATTGTAAAAGCACAAACCGGGTCGATAGAGATGAGTGTGACCGGCCAAGACGGCGCAGTTACCTCAGTGTCAGCCCGGAAGCTCGTGATTGCCACAGGTTCATTGCCAATCGCAGTCCCGGGAATTCAGGTGGATGAAAAGCGGATCATTACGTCTGACAAGGCCATCGCGCTCGACAAGGTGCCGGAGCGCATGATCGTGATCGGGGCGGGCGTCATTGGTCTGGAACTGGGCAGTGTCTGGAAGCGTCTGGGCTCAAAAGTAACGTTCATTGAAATGCTTCCCGCGATTCTTCCGGGCTTGGACGCACAGGTGCGGGAAACCGCGCGGCGTTCCCTCGAGAAGCAGGGATTGGAGTTTCTTTTTGAGAGCAAGGTCACGAAAGCCACAGCCGGACCAAAAGGCGTTGAAGTTGAAATAGAGAAGAACGGAGAGAAGAAGGTTTTGGTGTCGGACGTGCTCCTTGTGGCCGTGGGGCGCAGACCGTACGCGGATGATTCCGGGGCGGCGGAAGCCGGGATTCGCTTCACGCAGCGCGGAAGGATTGAAGTCAATCCACAGACCCTTGAGACCTCCATTCCGGGCATCTACGCGATCGGCGACGTGATCGACGGTCCCATGCTTGCGCACAAAGCAGAAGAGGAAGGGGTCATGGTTGCCGAGCTGATTGCGGGCGGGCACGGGCATGTAAACTACAATGCGATTCCGTTTGTTGTCTACACGTGGCCGGAAGTGGCCTG
>JACPZR010000302.1 GCA_016195395.1 Spirochaetia bacterium | reverse complement strand
GCCTACCTCATTGACGGTCTGTCTGTTACTCTCGGCCCCCTGACCACAGGGGGCTCCGACCACCAAAACAATCTCTGGGACAACGCGGAAGAGGATTTTGCCCGCGGACGACCCGTGCGCCTGAAGGGGATTCTTGACCAGCTCTCCGCCCGCCTTACGTCATCATCAGAATTCATGGAGCGCACCTATCAATGCGCAGCAGCAGCCGGCGGGCTTCGTGTTTTTGTGTCCACCGGCGGCGGCGCCTCTGAATCCATCGCTGCATTTTCGTCAAAGGGAGGCGCGTGGGTGGATGCCTTTCCGGTTGTGTTTCTCGACAACGCTCTGCCAGGCACGTCTCTGCTTGGAAAGATCCCTGGTGATGGCGCGGGCAGCCCGCGCGCCTTTGTCTATGTGAACCCCTCGGGCCAAGCTTTGAACGCAGCCGCTCTAGAAGCGCGGGAATGCGCGGAAGTACTGGAGCAGTGCTGTGACACGGATCTGATTCTCCGCGGGCTCGATGCCCGGGAATACCGTGAGCTCGTGACGCATGCGGACATCTTTTGCTATTTTGGGCATGGGAAGCTGGTATCAGGGCTTCCGGCCATTCCGCATGAAGCCGGCTGGATGCCTCTTCTGCCTGACCCGCACATGTCTCCCGGAGTCACTATTTTTGCCGCCTGTCTGTCCGGGGGCGCCCACGCGCGTTCCCCGGGATCGGGTCTTTTGATTCACCCAGTGGCCCGTCTGTGCGACCGCAAGAGTGTCTTCCTGTCCAAGCTGATGGAGGCTCTGGCCGCATCATGGCGGACCGACGGGGGGAGTCCGGTGGACAAAGCCCTCTCGGCATGGAGGGCAGCGGCAGCGGCTGACCGCGAAGCCGGCGACATTCGTCGGTTCATTTTCCAGCTCAGGGCTGCTCTTCCGCCTTGACACACTTTCCCGATCCCTGGTCGTTACGCCATGGCGGAGAAGTCGCTTTTCAATGAGTCCATGAAAGTGAGAGATCCCAGCCAGCAGAAGCGTAAGCGGGCGCGGACCGTTCTCGACAAAGAAGCGGAATTCAAGATGAAAGGCGGCCAAGAGAGTGTGGCCTGCACCTTGACCGACGTGGGGACAGGGGGCCTGTCCTTTGTGACCAAAGCGGGCCTCTACCAGGGAGATCTCATTACCATTTCCTTCCAGCTCGTAAAACGCAAGATTCACATCCCATGCAAAGTGGTGCGCGTATCCGGCAAGGCCGTGGGAGCCGAATACGACGGTGTTTCAGAAGAGGACCTCGCAGATATCCAGGAATACATCCATTCAGCCTTCTTTGAAAAGGATCGTAAGAAGACTTGACGCCCGGCCCCTTTGACCTTTTCTTGAGAGTTTCAAGCCTTCCGCCGCTCGGCGGAATCAAGTGGTTTTGAGCGAGGTAGTCAATGGCCGGAGAGAAGGTATACTGCGCAAACTGTGCCTATTGCATAGTGGTCCGCCAGTATGAAGCAGAGAATGATAAGTACATCCTGCGCGTCCGTTGTGATAAGAAGAAATGGTCCAAGCGTTCCGGTGAAGAAAAGCTCTACAAGTATTTCACTGTGGCACGCCGTATGCAGCCCAACTGCGAAGAATACAAAGAGATGGGCGACCTTCTGCCTTACATCAAGAATCTGAAAAAGGAACTCCCGATCAAGGACGAGATCTACACGGTTAAGAAACCCGCGCGGGCTTAATAATAGATGGAGCTCTTTGAGCTTATACCCCCAGACAGAATCAAGGTAGTTGACGGAACCTTCCCGAACAAAGAAGAGTTTCTCCGTTTCCTCCTTGATTCATGCTGTGAAAAGTCCGGCCTGACCGCCGTGGAAGAGGATATCTGGACTACGCTCCTTGAACGGGAGCAGTCCATGTCCACCGGCATCGGTCTGGGCGTTGCGATTCCACACTGTTCCACGGACCAAGTCAACGACTGCCTGATTCAACTGGTTGTCCTCAAGCAGGGAATTGACTTTGCCTCTGTTGACGATGAGCCGGTCCGGATCGCTGTCCTGATTCTCATGCCCAAAGACAAGTTCGAGCGTCACATCAAGACCCTCGCAGCCATTGCCCGACTCTTCAATGATGCGTCCTTCCGAAACAAGGTCCTCGCATCGGAAACTCCGGAAGAAATTCACGCCCTCTTGAAAGCCGGGGTTCCTGCCAAGCCGCCCACCTGACGGAAGGTTGCGGCGCTAGAGAGATCACTGAATG
>JACPZR010000290.1 GCA_016195395.1 Spirochaetia bacterium | reverse complement strand
GGCCACAAGAACGGGGGCCAGGGCTTCTGGCGCGCCCTTGATCAATTGGAACGCTTGCCGAAGGTGCTGAGGAACGGGCACTATTGACACGTCACGAGGACTTGAAACTATGAATCGCACCGCAAAAACAGACTTTCGTATCGGCTGGTCAGGGAGGGCCCACGATTATACGCAGGAAGAACTCGACTTGGTATGTGACGTTATGCGCACAGCGGATCCGCTCACGCAGGGACGTTATCTGGCGCAGTTTGAGAAGGATTTCGCGGATTACATCGAGAGTCAGCATTGCTTCGGCGTAACAAATGCCACGCATGCCTTGGAATTGATTGTGGACTTGGCGCGCTTGCAGCCCGGGGATGAGGTAATCATCCCAGGTCATACATACTGCGCTTCCGCAATTCCATTTGGTCGCGCAGGTGTCCGCATCCGCTGGGCCGACATCGACCACGACAACTTCGAGATATCCTTGGAAAGCATCCGGAAGTGCCTGTCTCCAAAGACCAAGGCGATCGTGGTAGTCCACCTCTATGGATACATTACGCACGAGATTCAGGCGATAGCGGATCTTGCGGCTTCACGCGGGATCTTCCTCGTAGAAGACTGTGCACAGTCTCTGGGAGCCAAACGGGACGGACGAAGCTGCGGGGTCTTTGGCGATTTCGCCGCGTTTAGTTTCCACGGTCAAAAGAACATCACGACCATGGGAGAGGGAGGGGTCCTGCGAGTGAAAGACCCTGCCTTGGCCAAGCTTGTGCCTGGTCTGCGCCACAATGGCCATGTGCCCTTTAGGGATCAGTCGAGGTATTGGGTTCCGGCTATGACCAATGTGGATGAGGACATTCCCGGGGTTTGGCCGCACAACTTCAGCATGTCTGAGGTGCAAGCTGCTTTGGGGAGTGCGTTGCTCAAGCGTGTTGACGCGCTCTGCCAAGACCGTCGTGTGAGGGCGCAGCAGTTTATGGACGCGATGCGCGACTATCCTGAGCTGCGATTTCAGGTCATTCGAGAGGGCGCAGCGCACAATCACCACCTGCTGGTTGCACGGTACGGAGGCGGAAAGACGTCCGCAACTAGTCATGATCTCATCGCCATGCTTGGCGAGGACTATGGGATCAAAACCATCGTGCAGTACTACCCTCTGTATCGCTATGATCTGTTTAAGAAAATGGGTTTTGGCGCAGCAGAGTGTCCCCAAACGGATGACCTGTTTGACAACATGATCTCTTTTCCCTTTCATCACTGGATGAGTCAGTCTGATTTTCAGTATATGATCGATTCGACGTCGGCAGCTCTCCGACGACTAAGGGAAAAATCGTGATAATGGGTGTTATCCCCGCGCGCGGAGGCAGCAAGGGCATTCCCAAGAAGAATATCAGAGTTGTCGCCGGACGTCCCCTTATTGAGTGGACGATCGAATCCGCCGCATCGTCAACGTTGTTGAGCGACTTTGTTGTTTCAACAGACAGCGAGGAGATCGGCAATGTTGCGCAACGTATGGGCGCAAAGGTGCATTGGCGCCCGGCGCATTTGGCTTCGGACGAGGCAAAGACAATTGACGTCATCCAGCACATTGCAGTCGACTTCCGAGATGCCCAATCATTTGTTGTCCTGCAGCCAACATCGCCCGTCAGGGATGTTGGATTGATTGACGAGTGTATTCAGAGGTTCCAAGCTACTGGCAGTGACAACCTGGCTACCGGCTATTACTGCAAATACCTTGAATTTGGAACGCACAACAATGTCCGGAGACAGGACTATACGGGATTCTTTTACGACGACGGAAATGTCTATGTTCTTGCCCGGGCGTTGGTTGAGGCCGGCAGATGGTGTGGTGATAAGATCGAACGGCATGTCATCGCGCGGCATCAGAATTTTGAAATTGACGATGACGTGGACTTGATCATTGTCGAATGTCTTTTGAAGCGTTATCTACAAAGCAATATATCGAATTCATGAATAGAGGCGAATGGTGAGTAGGAGATGAGAATTTTTAAGCAGGTCCCGCGCATTCTTTTCGGCGAGGGCTATCTTGACAGACTCGGGGAGTTGTTGCCTGCGAAATCAGGCGGCGAGGACTACTACGTATACTTGGTAGACCATGTCCACAAGGGCACCAGTCTGGAAAGCCGCATCCAGTTGCAGCCGGCGGATTTGCTCTTGTGGGTGGATACCTCGCATGAACCCAGCACGGCCCTTGTGGATGGAATTCGCGATGACCTTCAGAGGCGTCGGAAAACGAACCCCACTGCAATCATTGGAATCGGCGGTGGG
>JACPZR010000074.1 GCA_016195395.1 Spirochaetia bacterium | reverse complement strand
GCAGGGAGAATGCACTGCACTTGTGGTAAGACCATGTCGGGGGACCAGAAGAAGGTCAAAAGGGCAGGTGGCTCCCATGGCTTCGTCACCTACTACACGCACAAGTGTTCCGAGTCAACGCACCGTTACGTGAATATCCGCGAAGAACGCGCTTTCGAGCTGATTGCGCGCGCTTTGAGGCAGATCCCATTCACGATGCCCATTAGCGAGAACCTTAAAACGCTATTTGGCGACTTCATTCGGGCCCAGAGCAGAACGAGTGAACGTCAGACGGCCGCAATTACGACCAAGATACGGAAGGTTGAACGAGATAAGAGCCGCTTGCTTGAGCTCCTACTGGACGGAGAAATCAGCAAAGATACGCTCTATGCCAAGGTTCGTGAAAAGGACACCGAGCAAGAGCGGCTTCGACGGGAATGGGAAACACTCTCCGTCGATAACAGTCTTCTCATTACCAAGACCGCGGATATCATTGATACTCTCCAGAAGATGCCGGAGACCTATGAAAATGCGACCGTTGAGCACAAAGTGAAGATCTTAAAGACCTTCACGAAGACCGTCGTGATCAAGGACGATGTTGCCCGCATCGAGTGGGACGAACCCTTCGCCTTCCTCATGACCGACCAGATCTTGGCCATTGCGGTCAAGGTTCGAAATCATCATGCTGTGTGCACCCGGCAGGATTCGAACCTGCGACCCACGGATTCGAAGTCCGGTACTCTATCCAGCTGAGCTACGGGTGCAATCGCTTGGAGCGAGCCCAGAATCCGGGGCCGCCTTGCCCGCGCAAGCCCGATTATCGCGGCAGACGAGGGCGCAATTTCGCCTTGAATCCGTAGTGCCTCTTTGAGCGACTGCCTGACGAGGCCCGGCACCGCATGCACGAAGTGGTCAAGAATGGTATCATGTTCGGGGCAGTATTCAGTCTCCTTTTGGGAGTAGGGTACACGCTGCGACCCACCCGCCTTATCAGCACATTCTTTGTGGCGGCGATCTCTGTTTCCACATCCGTGCTGATGTTCTACGGATATTTTCTCTTTTCACAGATCCGGTTTGAAGTCGGACTTTTCAATCACATCTATGTTCCCTTTGTGTATGTGCTGGGTCCCGGCATGTACGCCGCCTTCCAGGGGATCCTTCTGGAAGACTACAAGCTGACCTGGGAACGTTATACTTTCCTTCCCGGCGCATTGCTCCTTGTTCTGTTCCCGGTTCTCTACTTAGTCGACGACTCTTTCTTTTCGCGCCCAACGTCAGAGTATTTCTTTGGAGCGCCGGCCGGTGTCGGCGATATCCTTGCGGTGATCGGTTTTGCCTGGAATGCAGCGTTCTATATACTTACAATGATGCGCGCCGCGGGCATTTTTACTCTGCAGAGTATCATGCGCGATTGGACCATTCAGGCACTCGGTGTCATTCTCTTTGGGAGCGGACTTGTTACGATCGGACTTCTCTTCTCATTTTTGATGCGCTGGATTGAGGGATTGTTCTCGGCTGCGCTCGCCACCTCCGTCCTCGGGGCCGTAGGTTACGTGGTGGGGCAGCGCACGCCGGGGATGTTCCAGGACTTGATTCCGGGCGTTCGGAAGGCCTACAGGGGGTCGCGCCTTGCGGGTGTTGATCTAGAGGCGGTGCGGTCGACCCTTGCCGCGCTTATGAAAGAAGAGTGCATCTATCGCGACGAGGAGCTGTCGCTGGCACGGCTCGCAGATATGGTGAATATCAAGGACTACCAGCTATCTGAATATCTGAACTCGCATTGCGGAATGAATTTCTCCAAATATGTGAACTCGTTTCGTGTGGAAGAGGCGGCGGCCATCCTCAAGAGCGAGAGGACGGCGAGCGTGCTGTCTGTTGCTTTCCGGGTGGGGTTCAATTCCAAGGCGAATTTCAATCTTGCCTTCAAGGGCTTCACCGGCCTCTCTCCGCGTGATTACCTCCACCGCGAGCTAGGCCCCAGGCCCCGCAAAGGCAGATAGCCCCCTATGTGGGTGGGAGGTTTGGCGGGGGATGAAGGAGGCGGAGCTGGTGGCGCCGCGGTTCGTGGCGGGACCACATACAGGAAACCCACGGGACGGGCAAGCCGGAATGTCTCACCGATGTGCTACCATGAAGATGGGGAGATCCGCCGCTGACTGCCCCCAAAGGCTTGAAACGCACATCTGCAGCTGTCCCAATGCTCCGCGCTCAGCGCGTACAAAGGCCCATGAATCCCAAATATAAGGGCAATGTAAGCAATCCGTCGGAATAATATTGGAGCAATTGATAATCCTGGACCTTGTTTTTGGCCAGGATCATAATCGCGGTCGAATTCTAGTCCTTTCGGTGTATGATATCCCCTGTCTGCCGGCGGTGCTTACAGCTGCCGGCAGATAAAATACAAACATGGGGGAATCCATGAGACAGACCTATAGACTCGCTCTAGTGGCCCTTCTCGCAGCGCTTGCGGCCTGCGGGGGCAAAGCCCAATCCAACGCTTCTGACCAGGCCCTGCTTGCGGCCCTGGGTGCCGGCTCAAACCGGGCCAACTTTCAACCGGGCCAGCAGGCCATCACGGCGACGGATATTCACAACGCCTTCAATGCCGAGAACGACGGGACCTTTACCTGGAATGATAACGTCTGGATAACGTCACCGGACGGGACCAAGCTTGCCGCCAATACCTTCATTCCTAAAGGAGGAACAGCGGGCGCCAAGTATCCTGCCATCATATTTGTGAACAGCTGGGCTCTCAACGAGTACGAGTATCTTGTGCCAGCCGCGAAATTTGCCAAAGCCGGCTACGTCGTGATCAGCTACAGCACACGTGGATTTGGTCTTTCGCAGGGCCTGATCAACGTTGCTGGTCCCAAGGATGTCACGGACTTGAGCGCCGTTCTCGACTGGATCGCTGTCAACACGCCAACCGACATGAATAACGTCGGGATTTCAGGCATTTCATATGGCGCTGGAATTTCTCTTATTGGACTTTCCAAAGAGCCGCGCATCAAGACCGCCGCAGCCATGAGCGGATGGGTGAACCTGGGGCGTTCTCTCTATGGAAACGAAACCCCGCGCCTTGTGTGGGGGCTCCTGCTCATCACTGCCGGATATTTCACGGGCCGGATGGACCCTCTGATCACCGAGCAGTTTACGCGGCTGATCACAAACACAAACGTGAGCGACGTTCTCACCTGGGCCGGCGATCGTTCCGCCCTTTCTTTCATCACCTCCTTGAACGCAGCCGGCAAGCCGGTCTATATTTCCAACAATCTGGAAGACAATCTCTTCCAGCCCAACCAGATGCTCGACTACTTTGCGCAGCTGACGGTTCCCAAGAAGCTCGACCTCAACAACGGCATACACGCTACCGCCGAAATCGGCGGGATCATCGGGGCCAACAACTATGTGTGGACTAACGTCCGCGACTGGTTCGACTACTGGCTGAAGAACAAACCCAACGGGATCATGTCCAAACCTGCTGTCACGATCCAGCGCAAGTTCGCTTCCGACAGGGCATCGTTTGCAACATGGCCCTCCTCAGCGGTTGTCAATAAGACATTCTACCTGAAGCCGCGGACGCTCTTTACGCAGGGAAAACTTTCCACGTCCACCAATACCTCTTCCTCCACGAATACGATTCTATCAGGGGTCGACACATTGGCCACCACCGGTATACCTCTCCTGTCTGATATTCTTGACGGCGTCCTGGAAGTGCCGGTCGTGTCTACCTCTATGATGAGGACGCATGGGGAACGGGGAAGCTCCTTACCCACGGAATTGCCACTGTGCACGGGGCCACACCGGGCGCCGAGCGTCGGATCACGATCGACATGAGCGCCGCCGTCTACGACGTTCCGGCGGGCCACCGCTTGGCTATCGCGCTCGACACCACGGACCCGCAGTACGCGCCGCCCACGCTCCTGATTTATTCGTTGGATTTCAACCACTCCAGCGCCTCCCAGAACACATTGGTCATCGAAACAGGGAACTGACCCGCACATGCATGCCCCCGCCGCCGGGGGCATGATCTTCCTCACTCAATAAACTGCACAGCGACCTCGATTTGTCGTCGACACGGGGACGGAATCCGGTCTCCTACAGCTGTCGACATGCGGCCCTCAATCAGAATTCTTCTAATTTCGCAGCCCATGATCGTGGGCTTTTTCTTCTGGATTGCGGATACCCTGCACGATTTCTTCGCGCAACCCGGCCTGGGGTTCATGAGCGCTCTTTGGCAGGCGCACAACCCCATGGAAATCCGTGAACGATTGATCGGGACTGCCTTTGGCGTCTTTGTGGCTGTGCTGGGTGTGCTCATGTACGCGCGCATGGAACGGAAACGTGGCGCGGCGGAGCGCATGGCGCGACGGACAACGCGTCGCTTTGAAAAGCTCTGGGACCATCTGTCCACCGGTGTATTCATCTCAACTTTGGATGGGACGTTTCTGCACATCAACGATGCCAGTTGGCGCATGGCCGGGTTCGCAAGCGCCGACGAGGCCTTCTCCATTCGTGCTCAGAGTCTCTATGCTGATCCCGCCGACCGCGAGCGGATGATACAGGGCCTGCGTGACCACGGAGTAGTGAAGAATCTTGAGATGCTTTCGCGGAGACAAGACGGGAGCACCTACTGGATTTCTATGAGCGCAGCCGTCATCGACGATGAGGAGGGCGAACCACCGCACATCCTTGGGATGATCGAGGACATTACCCAGCGGAAAACCGTTGAACGCGTACTTCGGGAAAGTGAGCAGCTGTTCCGGAGTATCTTTACTATGTCTCCGGCCGGCACCATCGCTGTGGATCTGGATTACAAGCTGATCCAGGCCAATCCTGCTTTCTGTTCGTTTCTTGGATATGAGCCGGAGGAACTGATTGGACGTTCCGTCCGGGAGATAACGCACCCTGAGGATCGGACGATCGGTTTTGATTATTTTGATTTGATGCGCGACGGTGAACTGGAGCATCATAAACTTGAGAAACGTTATGTGACCAGGGACGGAAATACCGTGTGGGCGTTTGTATCGGTGCGCTCCGTGAGGGATTTGTCCGGCAGTCCGCTCTATTTTTTGTCTATCGTTATCGATATCACCGCAAGAAAAAAAGCAGAGGCGGAACGTGATGCGGCTCAGAATGAATTGATGCGCGTGAACACGGAACTGGAGAAGCGTGTTCGGGAACGCACAGTGGAACTTGAAATCGCCAATGACGAGCTGGAGAGCTTTTCCTATTCTGTGTCGCACGACCTCCGCGCCCCCCTCCGCGGGATCGACGGTTGGACCCTTGCTATCCTCGAGGATTATTCCGACAAGCTCGATGATAAGGGAAAAGAGTATCTCATGCGCGTTCGCGGAGAGACCTCCCGGATGAATGACCTCGTTACAAATCTCTTGAGTCTTGCGCGGGTGGCGCGCGCAGAGATGCGGACAGAAGAAATCTCTCTCTCCCGGCTGGCGCAAGAGGCCGCACACGTTGTGGCCAAGACCGATCCCTCGCGAAACGTCGCATGGATCATTGAACCCGGCCTCACTGTCTCCGGTGACATCGGTCTTCTTGAGGTGCTCATGCGGAATCTCCTGGATAACGCATTCAAGTTCACGGCGCGGAGCGCAGCGCCGGCATGCATTGAAGTGGGCCGAGTCAAGGATTTGCCCGTGCCGACTTTTTTTGTGCGTGATAACGGGGCAGGCTTTGATCCCGCATACGCGGACAAGCTCTTTGTCCCATTCCAGCGTCTCCACGGCATTTCGGAGTTTCCCGGAACGGGCGTGGGGTTGGCCACTGTGCAGAGAATTGTGCGCCGACATGGCGGTCGTGCGTGGGCAGAGTCACGGCCCGACCAGGGTGCTACGTTCTATTTCACTCTGTCGGCCCCCGAATAAAATTCCCAGGATAAACCCAATAAAAACCCAAAACGGACGCCGGAGAATGCAAAGCAAGGCTGGCTCAACCGCCTGTTCCCCAATAGTCGTATCTGGTTCTATCTGAATTATCTCCGCGTCGTGTTTCGCTCGCGCAGTCTTGCGGTCAAAGGCCTGTACGACGACGCACAGTGGGTGCGCGCTTCCGCAGACATCCGTCGTCTCTTGGAGACCCGCGGCGGCCGCGTTGAAGTCGACGGTCTTGAGCATGTGCAAAACCTGTCGGCGCCTGTGGTCTTTGTGGGAAATCACATGAGCACAGCGGAGACCCAGCTCCTCCCTGGCATCATCGAACCGTTCCGACACTTTACGTTCGTGGTCAAACAAAGCCTGATGACCGGTCCCGTATTTGGCCCGGTGATGCGTTCGCGAAATCCTATCGCGGTCACTCAGAAGGATCCGCGGCGGGACATGGAGAAGGTGATGGAAGAGGGATGCCGCCTTCTCAAGAGCGGCACGTCGGTTTTCATTTTCCCGGAAGGAGCGCGAACGGATGTCTTTGTCGCCGAAAACTTCAATTCGCTGGGCATCAAGCTGGCCCGGCGCGCGGGCGTACGCATTGTTCCCGTGGCTCTCAAGACCGACTTCTGGGGCAACGGCCGTTACATCCGGCCTTTCGGCAAGATCAATGTCCAGAAGACGGCCCGTTTCAAGTTCGGCCCGGCCCGCGATGTGGTCGGTAACGGCAAAGAGACCCATGCCCAGATTGTGGATTTTGTATCAGGTCACCTGAAAGAATGGGGACGCGTGGAAAGAGGGCTGGGTCTTCAAGCGTCCGGCGTAGAAACGCCTGCCACTGCGAAGACGACATTTGTAGAAGCTGTTCGCTGAAAGGTGTCGTCCGTAAGGTCGCCTCCGTAAGGTCGCTTCCGTAAGGTCGCTTCCGTAAGGCGGGGGAATTCTCTCGACTGGGGCGGTCGGCCAAAAAAGCTGACCTGCCCGCTTTGAAGACAGCCGGACCCGGAAAGAGTAAGTCTCCGGACAAGAAGAAGGCTAAAGCAGCAGCTTTGCCACAGAAGAAAGCTCCCCCCGTGGACCTTCTTCTGGATTTTGCCCGGAAGAACGTGGCCCCGGTCCTTGACCAGGGAGGGCGGAGCTTTCAGCTGCAAGGGGTCCCTGAAACCTCGCGCGCTTTCTTTGCGGCCTCGATCGCCCGCTGGCTGGAGAATGGCAAGGCTTCCCAGCCAGTTCTCGTTGTCTGTCCCACGCAGACGGAAGCTGAGGAACTCGCGAGTGAGGCGCTTCTATTCCTTGAACAAGAGCGCGTCGCTTTTTTCCCAGGCTACGCGGGCATCCCGTACGAATCCGCCGGCGTTTCCGCGGAGATCTGCCAGGAGCGGACGCGGTTTTTATACCGAGCCCTGAAAGACGGTTTCCAGCTGGGTTTCGTTTCTGCAGAGGCGCTTCTGCGGCTTCTCCCGGCGCCGGACCGCATGAGCGCCGCAGGTCTTGAACTGCGCGAGAAAGAACGGCCGGGCCCTCTCCGGGAAAAACTAACAGCGATGGGTTATGAGTACGGGGATCTGGTCGACGTACCCGGCGAATTCTGCGTGAAGGGTTCCATCGTTGACATT
>JACPZR010000272.1 GCA_016195395.1 Spirochaetia bacterium | reverse complement strand
CTGGGCTGGGAAGCCTAAAAAAATGAGGAATGTCCTCCCCTAGTTATCCTTGACAACCATTAACGTTCGTGCTACCATGTCTTTTGAATTTGACGATACAATTCGTCCTGCGCATCCGGCCAAGGATGCGCATCCTGCCTGCCCCGAGCACCTCGGGCAGCGACCATCGCGAGCCGAAGGACTCTTCTCCCTCGTTTCTTGCTCTGAGGCCCGCTCGTCCGCCCCTTTTCCCTTTCTCTCCTTACATCTTTACCTCGTTGCTTCCTTACCTCTTCTTGGATCGTCACCGTGACGAAAAGCCCGTCACCGCAACTCCTTTAGAATCCGCACTTACAAACCGTGACGCCCGTAACCCTTTTAGAATCCTCTCTTACGAAAACTGCCGGGTGTCAGTACGCTCTCGCCTCGCTCACCCCATTTGCATCGCGCTTGACAACTTTGCACAACGTCTTTCTTTTCTTAATATTACAAAATGCCCTTCCCGCAACTCCTTTGCTTTGACATTCATACAAAATGCCGGGCGTGTACCCCCCTCCCAACCAGAAATCCTAAAGGATTACTTTAAGTTTCCCGCCGTTGGTCGATCCCCAGCCGGGCGCCCGGCCACTTCTGCTATTCTGAATGCTGAAATGGCGGCGCTTGCCCCGTCCATGCGGCGTTCTTATTCCAAATCAGAGAGGATCCGGCCATCGTGAGTTCGTCCACAATTTCCCCGCAAACTACCAAGCGAGCCTGCAACTTTAATGCGGGCCCGGGGGCGCTTCCCCTTCCGGTCCTCGAACGCATTCGCGAAGAACTTCTCGACTGGCGCGGCAGCGGCATGTCCGTCATGGAAATGAGCCACCGCTCGCCTGAATTCGAGAGCATCAACGCCGCCGCGGAACAGAAGCTCCGCAGCCTCCTTGGAATTTCGGACAACTATGCGGTCATCTTTGTTCAGGGTGGCGGCAGCATGCAATTCACCATGGCTCCAATGAACCTTTGCCTGCCCGGAAAACCTGTTGATGTGCTGCACACGGGCGCCTGGACGGCAAAAGCCATTGGTGAATTGAAAAAAGGCATTCTTCATCACATCGCCGCCTCGACGGAATCGGAAAAATTTGTGCGCATTCCACAAGCTGAGGAGATCAAATTTTCGCGCGAG
>JACPZR010000271.1 GCA_016195395.1 Spirochaetia bacterium | reverse complement strand
GTCGCCGGCCGAAAAGGACGGCAGCGGACGATTTCTTTGGGGAGAGCATCATAGCAGATTCAAAGGGACAGCGCAGCGGGTGACGCCGTCTTCTGATAACGTTCCACGCCGGCCAAAAGGTGGTCAGAGAACCAGGTTGACGCGTCGAAAGAGGCAAGGTCTACCCAGGCCATCCGGTCGTGTTCGTCTGACAGTTGTATATTGCCGCCTTTGAAGTCGGCACGGAAGAAGATCGCGACGGCCTCATGGCCTCCGCTTTTGATCCAGTGGGGGAGTATGAACAGGGGCTCGGGATGCAGTGCCACTTTGACGTCAGGTCCCAGCTCCTCTTTGATCTCGCGTTCTATGGACTCTGTCCACGGCTTGTAGATTTCTTCTTTTGAGATGCGCCCGCCCGGGAGATCGCCTTCCTGGCTTTCTTTGTCGCGCAGAACAATGATACGGGAGCCGTCGTGCAGAAAGACCTTGAGCGTTATCTGAAAGAAACCGGGCGTCACGCTTCCGTCCTCTTGACCAGTCGGGGTTCATTGTTGTCCGTTACGATGGCAAAGCCCGCAATGTCCGCCAGTTCTTCCAGTCGTTTGCGAAGAAGCGTCTCCGATCCTTCCTGCGTGTACGCGGAGGCCAGGTGGTGTTCCAGTTCGCGGACAAAGACCTCCTCCGCCCGGGACAATCCAAATGCCAGATCGTGAAAACAATCGTCTGTGTAGCGGACAAGGTTCTCGTGAAATGTGGGGAGCACGAGTGACGTTTCGAGAATCTGCTGTAGGTCGGCATCGGGCAGGAAATTCAAGATACTCGCCACGAATTCCGGCATGGGCTGCACCTTTTCCGAGTCGCCATACTCTTTCAGATGGAGCATGGCACGTTCAAGGACGCGGACCCAGCCCGCATTGATGGGGCACTGGCTGACTTCAAAGATTCCGAGAATCGTAAACAGCACTTCGTCTTCATATTCGGGGTGCAGGCGCTGTTCCCACGCTGTATCGAGTATTCCATCCTTGAGGAACGGATCAATGACGGCTTTGATGGCTGCCACCAGAGGGCGTTCCAAGTCCGCGGGGAAGTTGAATTCTATCCGGTCGGCTTCGTTGGTATAGGCATCGATGACTTCAGGGTCGGTTACGAAAAGATAGGCCAGAAAGATGAGCTTCTCATGCATGGTCTCGCGCACGCCCATGGTTCGTTCGATGAGCTGGAGCCGCTCACGCCGGTCTTCGATCCGGTCCAGATACCGCAGGGCCAGCCAGATGTCGATCCAGTCATGCTCTATTAGGAGGTTCTGGGCTGCGTCGTGCGGAAAGTCGCCCTGAATGATTTCAAAGATCTGGAAATCCACTTCACTGAATTCAACGTTCTTCATCCGCCTGTAAGTGGTTTCGTCAAGGAAAGCGAGAAACGGCATGCGCGCTTCACTGACATGAAACTGAACATGGCCGGTCCAGCCCTCGTTTCGAAAGCAGTTCACGGCGTCCGCGGTATGCATCAGGCCCAGATCAATCAAATCAGCGTTGCCCGCGCCGCGTTCGTGCAGGAGCAGAAAAACGGGATCAAAGTCGTCCATGAAATTTTCAGGCGGCCGACCCACGTCCAGCCAGCGGGAGAGATTGCGGTACATTTCGTCGGCGAGTTCCCTCGCGGATTCTTCGTTGTGCTCATCCCGGAACGATTTGTATGTTTCCAACAGGGTCATTTTCTGGACAATAACTCCATTTCACGGGCATCCGGCCATATGCGGTTTTCTTTTTCCAAAGATCTGGCGAATTGATGGAAGTTCTGCGTTTTCTCCAGGTAGCGCTCCAATCTGACAGGATCGTTCAGCGTCCCCAGCGG
>JACPZR010000270.1 GCA_016195395.1 Spirochaetia bacterium | reverse complement strand
TCCTGGAGGCAGTAGGCAAGGGCGTCGTAGAAGTTTCTCTGTGTGCGCGAGGCGTTGCCTGCACCTTGGATTTCGAAAAACCCGATGCCCACATGTTTCAGGGTTTCGTCCGGCGAAAACTCCGTTGTCCGGATCCCCATCACCTCGTACGACGTGCACGTTGACAACGTCATCAGGAGAAGGAGCATCCAGCTGATTCGTCCTGCTCTCATCGCACTTCTCCAGTCTGTGTTTTTCTCGGGGCGGGTTCGTCGTTTGTCTTGGATCCCCTGGTCTGGCCGACCGCCGCACAGCAGCGGAACCCGATTTGATCACTCCGCGCATCCGAAGGCATAAACTGCTCTGTGAAGCAGTCTGTGGAATCGGGGGACCGGAAGGATCCTCCCATGGCCGCCCCGCGCCCGGCCTGGTCGACCCACTCCATAACGTTGCCGAGCATGTCGTGGGCGCCTGAATCCGCAGTGCACTCCGCCCTGCGTCCCGTCACTTCAATGGCTCCGGAGTTGACGTTGCAGCGCCCCGGAACGAAGGCGTTCCCGTATGCGAAGCGGCTGCGGGTCGTGCCCAGGCAGGCGTTCTTCCATTCAAACTCTGTGCACAGGTGCTTCCCTCTGTCCCGGCAGATGGCGGCCGCTTCTTGGACAGTGATTCCGGTTTTTGGCATCTGATTTCGGGCAGGAAAAAAATCTCCGGCAGCAAGCTCGGAGATTTCGTAGCGGTCAATCAAGAAGGCCTTCTCCGGTGTGTGGACGGGCACCATCATTTCAAGCCAGGAGTCGGTGTCCGGTTCATGCAAATCTGTCCCTGCACCACCGCCCGTGGTGCTCGTACAGGCTGATAGGAGCATGACCCACACGAGGACTCTAGTTTGACAGACCCGCGGTCGCATTGTCTTTCGCAAATTCAATTGTGGCGAGCGTTGATGCTGGAACTGCCGCCGATTGGTCTCCCGCAGTGTAGTAGCTGCGGAACGCCCGCCCGCCGGTCAGGTTGATCTGCATGATGTCCTGAACCCTCGGGATCCCCGAAACAGTGCCCCCCGCCCTCATAAGCACAGTGCATTTTGAAGGCACGAAGTAGAATCGGCCGGTGCCGGAGCCTTTTTTGGCAACAGTCCACTTCTCAAAAGTGATGGACTTGACCTGTGCCAACGGGATCTCCATCCTCGCCGTCTTCTCGCCTTCGATTTCAAGAATGATTGCGGGCTGCGAGAATACCGCTTTGCCCTCGGCGCGTTCGCCCCCTGCCAAGACGACGGAAATATCAAAGAGGTCGGCAGGGCCTTGGTCCGTTTTCTTCTTTTCCTGAGGCTGTACCGCCTTCTGTTTTGCAGACGGCTGTTCGCCCAGTTCTTTCGCCATCCTGTCGAGGATGTCCCGCTCATTGATCCGCGCGTCACCAGGGACAAATTCATCGCCTGCAAAAAGGCCCACAGGCAGAAGCAGGGTTACCGCTAACAGCATCCAATTCTTCATGGCAGTACCTCGAGGGGAGGGTGGCTCTTCAGGAACTCACCAATTATCTTCTGACGTTCTTCTTCCATCCGGCGTTCCGCAATCTTCTGTACCAGGCGTTCGCGTTCGCGTTTTAGGTCGGCCATCCCCGCGCCGGACCGGGCAAGCTTGGGATCTGATTTCAAAAGGGCGCTGAGAGCCGCGTCATCAGGGGCAAATTTTTCCGATTCTGCCGCAAGACGTGCGAACCCGCCCTTCCTGTAATAGTAGTACTCTTCCAGGATCTTCTCCAAACGAGGCAGAACATAGGCGGCAGCATCTGGAGACGAATAGAGTCCGTCCTTGATCCCGTCTTCCACGACACTCCGTCGGAGCAGCTCTTTTTTGAGCGTGAGGGCGCGTACCCCCGGATCCATGATGTTGAGGTCTCCCGCAGACACCACCCGTCCGTCGGCGCCGGCATAGAAGAAGTTGTTCAGCTTGATCTCAAGGGGCCCCGATCTCGCGATCGTCCGCGCTTCGAGACCTGCCTGGGCGGACTGTTCCGCGAATGATGAAAGAAAGCGTCTGTAGTCGTCCGCCAGGTGTCCGCTTCGTCCGCACGTGGCAGTCAATGCCGACAGAACAAAGGGCATCCATAGGCGGTGTCGCAACGCTCGTCTCACTCTGCTGCCGAAACTGGATGACCAAACGAATCCGTAAATCGAAAATTTCGCCGGAAATAGCAACCTGACGCAGCGGCATCGCCGGATGGGGCGACATGGGTCATTCCTACTAATGTACCTTTCGGATTGTGTCCGCAAGGCCGCTCAATAAGTGATTTGACTTATACAATAAGTGACATAACGTCTCCGGTTCACAGACTTGCGCACTTTCTCGATTGACAGTGCATCAAGCCCGGCGGCGCTTGTCGCAAAAGCATTTCGACGCAGATTGACGATGCGCGAAAATGCTATTTTCAGGAGCATATCGTGGCTCGGATCTTCATGGATCGGCGCATCCTTTTTATAGCGCTCCCTCTGTCCATCTTCTCCGCCTGCTCGGGGCGTGATTTCTCGGAGGCTGACCTCAAACGCTTCGAAGAGGCGCAGGCGTTGTACCGCAACCGCAAGTTTGAGGAGGCCGACAAGATCGCGGGGGAACTCCGCTCGAAGAAACCCGCCAACGTTGAGGCCGGAGTCCTTCACGCAAAAATTAAGCTCTACACGCGGGATTTCAAGGGAGCGGAAGAGATACTGAAGGAGGTCCGAAAGAAGAACGATTCCAGCCCGTACGTTCTGCTGTGGCTCGGACGCGTCATCATGGTGGACCCGAAACGGCAGGAGGAGGCATGCGCCATCATGCGGGAAGTCCTCCAGAACGATCCTGAGAATTTCAACGCCCACTACCTTATGGGGCGGTGCCTCGAAAACCAGAAGAAGATGAAAGCCGCTCTGCTCGAATACCAGACGGCCCTCGGTATGGAATATCAGGTGTCAAAAGTACACAGCCACATGGCCCGCCTCTTCTCGGACTTGTCCATGAATGACCGCGCAAAGAAGCATGCAGACCGCGTCAAGGCGCTGGGCATTGATCCTGTCGATATTGCCTCCCTTGATGAAACGGCATCCGCCGGGGGAGCCAAGAAAAAGTGAAAGGCGCGTACATCTGGGGCCCCGTTGCCTTGGTGCTGCTCACGGGTGCCGCCCTCAAGGCCGGTGAACAGCGGGGGAGGATCGGCCTTAAGGACGCCGAACAGATTGCCATCGACAACAGCATGGACCTGCGCCTGCTCCAGGTCGAAGCCGCCGCTCTTGAGAAGAGCCGGAATCAGAAGCTCCGTGACTTCTTCCCTCAGGCAAGCGTCAGCTACCGCCAGAACCGTGTTGTGGCACAGCGCGACTTTGACAACGGGACACATTCGGTGCAGATGCAGCTGTCCCAGCCGATCTATGACGGAGGAAAGTCGCAGATCAACCTCGAAATCGCTGACATTGATA
>JACPZR010000269.1 GCA_016195395.1 Spirochaetia bacterium | reverse complement strand
GTTCAGTATTGTCTCCGTTCTGCCCGCGGCGCCCGGATGCAGTTTGAGAAACTCGTTTCGCGTAGCGTCGGAAACAGTGACCACGGAGCGGGCGTTACGCGCCAGCCGGCCCAGAAAGAATCGGCAGTAGACCTTTTGGATGCGGTTGAATTCCGCCGACTGCAGATGGATCAGATCGTGTAGAACCACGACGGATTGCTGCATGCGCGTGACCGGTGCGTTATAGTGCGGAAAGTGGAGGAGCGCGCCCGGCGGAATCGCAGGATATTGTAGTTGCTCTTGTATCGAGTAGATTGGGGCGTCCCATTCCACAACCGGCACGCGCACGTCGCCAAGGATCGTTTTGACTTTCCCTGAGTTTCCAAGAATTGTAAGATTCGTCTCATCCCGTGCCAAAAGACGGGACAAAACGTTTTCCACCTGCGTTCCGATCCCGGAGTGACCGATCATCCGCGCATCGAAGAACAGCTGTGGCCTCAATCCCATACGTCAAAGACAACGCCTTCCCTGCGGAAGAAAAGAACTTTCATGCGTTAGGTACTTGACGAGACGGTATGCGCGCAGGGCCTTACCGCATGAAACGGCGCATCCCCAGGCGCTTCCGCGACGCTGTCGGCCGCTCTGAATACCTCCGCTTACACACAGCCATCTGGGCGCCGTGGCTTGTCTTCCTCTTGTCTTTGGGAACAGTCGCTGCGGGCTCACGGCTCACGGAATACATTGCCTACTACACCAGGGCCTTCGTGGATCTTCTCCAAGTCACGAAAGTGCTGAAAATGCCGCTTCTGGAAAATCACGAACTCTATCTATACGCTTCGTGGGCTCTCTACGGCTACGTGGCGCTGGCCTTTCTCTATGATATTGCAGGGTGGCTCTGGCGCGGTTCGGGTCACGATCTTCTCCTGACGGAGGAAGCTGTATTCCTCATACAGCGCCGCTTTCCCGGATATGAAATCTCACGCTGGAAGAAGAGCGACCCCGTCCGCGTACATCTCCAAACCGGCCGGCTCCGGCGCCTGTTAGGCCTCGAGAGACTCGTGTTTCATTTTCCTGATAAGGCCGTCTCATCTTCCTGGTTCTCTTCTTGGCGGGGGGACAACGCGCTCATCGTCTCGAGGATTCTGTGAAGTCGGCCTTTCTTGCTTCTTTTCTCTTTGCCCTGGTATTTATCCTCATCAACCTCCGGTATCTCTCGAAGTCCGTTGACTGGGACCCGGCCACGTACGCACATAACGTTGAGAGTGGAACGCTGCGTGAGGTATTTTTCAACGCCCATCACGTGGCGCATGAAAGCAGCGGTCTTGCGTGGATGAAAGCGCTGCGGCTCATCTGGGCGGATGCACCGCTCTATTTCGGCCTCCGGCTCCGCATGCTCCTTTGGTCCGCCGTGTTCATCATGGTGATTGCCCTTTACATCGCAAGACTCTATGGCGACCGGGCGGGCGGCCTTTTGATCGCCGCCTCTGTTGCTTTTTCAGAAGCCTTTTGGTTCAACGCGCAGGAGAACGAAACGGCCCTTCCGCATATCTTCTTTCAGACCCTCCTCTACTTTCTCTGCATCCCGGGAATGCGCGCCGGCTTTTCCTGGAAAAGGCTGACGGTTTGCGGACTGGCGCAGGTGGCTTCGATTGCATTTCATCAAGCGGATGCTCTCTATATTTTCACTGTC
>JACPZR010000268.1 GCA_016195395.1 Spirochaetia bacterium | reverse complement strand
GCCATCGCCATGTGGTCGTAGGGTTCCACAATGAATCCGTTCCGATCGTGCTGAATCAATTCCGGAAGCGCAAACGAATCCACGCCCACGCAGGGCAGACCGCATGCCATGGCTTCAAGCACAACAAGGCCCTGTGTTTCCATAGTAGACGCCGTCATGAAGAGATCGTACTTGGGATAGAGCGACGGAAGATCCGCGGGCTTCACAAAACCCGGGAAATCCACATGCGCCTCAATGCCCAATGCGCGCGCCTCGATCTTGAGCGATGTCAACGCCGGCCCGTCGCCTACGATTGTCATGGTGGCGCCCGGCTTTTTTTCCAGAATCAACGCGAATGCCTTCAGGATCACTTCGCAGTTTTTCTCAAAGGAAATCCGTCCCACGTGGAGAATACGCGGCGCATCGTTTGCCGCTTCTCTCACTTCACCCCGGAACGATGCAAGGTCCATTCCGTTCGATACCACTTCAATGGGCCTTGAGAGTCCGGCGTCTTCCAGCTCGTGCCGGATCAGGTGACTGGGACTGATCACAACGCGGCACGTCTCATACATCGTATTGACGAGTTTCATAATGATGGCTTTCTTCAGCGTCTTCTCCGGTTTCCGCTCAATCCGATCCAGCCGTTTCTTCACGCTTTTTTCCATGCTGAAGAAGTTGAGGAGTGAATCCACTTTCAAAAGTCTGTACATGGAAACGTATGTTTCCTGCTCCGACACCAGCGTGTGGTACGTTCCCACGAGCGGAACTCCGTACATCTTAGCGGCCAGCACGCCATATTGACCAAGAAGGCCCGGCGTCTGCACGTGAACAATGTCAGGAGTGAACATGTTCATGGCTTTGCGGATTTTCTTCTGAGAGGGGATGACTACTTTGATCTCCGGATACGACGGGAGCGGCGCGTTATTGTAACGGATAACGTGAATCTTGTCGCCAATTTGATCAAAGTCCCCTTCCCCGTACTTGGGACAGCAGATCACCGTGTTGTGGCCTCTGGCCGCGAGAATGCGGCTGAAACGGTCCACGGAAATACCTACGCCGTCGATCTTAGGCAGAAAGGTATCAGTATAGACGACAATGTTCATTTGAGAGAGCCCCCGCCTTAGTCTCTAGAGAGGGTGGAAAAACACAAGCAAATCCCGCATGCGTGCAGGCCTGCCCAGGTGTCAGGGTTGGTCTCCTGCCGAGGGAAGTTTCCCCGCCTCGCGAAAAGCGCGGCGCACCGGTTCCAACTCGCGGCTGAGCGGCCTGATCATGCAGGCCCATGAATGGAGCAAAAGAACAGAATAGAGCAGGACATTGATGACGAGCGCGGTAACGCCCAAACGCAGCGCACGGCGGGCGCTGCGCTCGCCTCGTTCGATGTCGGCCCCGTCTACGTGAGGCGTTGAAACAAGAATCTGAAACCACCGACGCAGCCCCCGGTATTCGCCCTCCTGGCCTGCCTCCGCATGACGGACCAGAAATACGGCGGCAGTCACGATGACGATGCCGGCCGTCACTAAAACGACGGGCCACAGCAGCGGCAGGAAGCTCAAGAAGATTGCGAGTGTGGCCAGCGATAGAAGGGCAATCCAACTCAGGCGTGACAGAAATTTCCGCATAAAATTCACAGTTGCTCTAAAAGAGACTGGCGAAATGAACCCTGCCTCTAAAATGTTGGCAACCAGTTTTTTTGTGACGCCGGGATGCCCCGCACCCGCTAATCTATGGCTCACAATCTGCCTATTTAAGGAGTAAAGAATGGCAACCGTCACATTGAAAGGCAATCCCATCAAACTGGATGGCAAATTTCCACAAGCGGGGGAAGCAGCCCCGGATTTTCGCTTCGTAAAACAGGACCTCGGTGAAGCTAAGCTGTCGGACTTTGACGGCAAAGTGCGCGTTATCATTGCTGTCATCAGCGTTGACACACCTATCTGCGCCAAAGAGGGCCGCGAATTCAACCAGAGCTTGTCCCAAATGAAAGACACCGTGGGACTCGTTGTCTCCGG
Organism: Spirochaetia bacterium; assembly: GCA_016195395.1. Next base: position 468 of record JACPZR010000268.1, on the reverse strand, counting down.
CGATCTTCCGCAGGCAATGAAGCGTTATTGCGCAGCTGAAGGCGTCGACAACATCGTAATGGCCTCTCAGTATCGTGACCAGAATTTCTCCAAAGCTTACGGCACGCACATTGCGGAAGGCGGATTGAAAGATCTGTCCGCGCGCGCTGTATTGGTGGTAGACAAACAGGGCAAAGTTGCGTATTCAGAACTGGTTCCAGAAATTGCTCAGGAACCCAACTACAGCGCAGCCTTGGAGGTTGTTAAGAAACTCCAATGATGATTGAAAGCGCCGTTCGTGACCTGCGGGCCGTATTCACGGATTTTCGCGCCGCTGTCCGGGATTTCCTGGGGCGGCCGCGAACGAGCGCTCTATCACTCATCTGGCAGGAGCATCTCCCCCTGCTCCTCTTGACACCGATCTTTTCGTTCCTGTGCCCGTACCGCTGGATTACCGGCGGACATCTTTCTATACGCAGACATCTCCTG
>JACPZR010000267.1 GCA_016195395.1 Spirochaetia bacterium | reverse complement strand
GCAGACCTTTACGGCTTCCTTGACAAAGTCAGGCGTGGTCACCGCGGCGGTGCCCACTATGCAGCGGTCCACGCCGGCCGTCAGATAATGCTCTACGGCTTCCATGTTCCGGATGCCGCCGCCAATCTCTATGCGCGCTTGCCCCTGAGCCGCCGCAAGGATCGATGAAACGGCGGCGACGTTGACTGAGCGGTCCCCTGTCCGGGCCGCGTTCAAGTCCACTACATGAATGAGGTCTACGCCGGTTTTGATGAACGACCGGACAAGCTCCGCGGGATCACGCCCATAGATAGTGGATTGATCATACTGGCCTTGTAGCAGACGCACAACCTGCCCGTCCAAGAGATCAATGGCGGGGATCACTCGAAATTCATGTTTCACAGACTATCCACCCATCTCTTGATCAAAGAGAGACCCTGCGTTGAAGATTTTTCCGGATGAAACTGAGATGCGTAGACGTTATCTTTTTGCACCAACGCCGGGAATACAACACCGCTGTAATCACAGCTGGAGACCACGTATTCTTTGGGAACGCCTTCCGCCCGGTACGAATGAATGAAATACATGTACGACTGGTCCTGTTCGCCGCCCACAAGCGTGTTCCAACCCATGTGCGGAACGCGCGTATCTCCGTTTGGAAATCGGAAGCGACGGATCCGGCCCGGCAAAAGTCCCAGACCCTTCACCAGGTGTCCCGCGGCACGGCCCGCATGCTCGTTCACTTCATCCGAGTCCTCAAACAAAACTTGAAAGCCGATGCAGATTCCAAAGAGCGGACGCCCCGCACTCACGTGGGAGCGCAGAGTGTCGCCCAGCGTCCCGGAAAGATTTGTCATGGCAGCTTCAAAAGCGCCGTCACCGGGCAGGACCAGCGCGGATGCGCGGGAGAGCTCAGCGGGGTCCGCGGTGTAGACAACGTTATCGTGATAGAGACGCAGCGCTTTGAGAATGGAATGGATGTTCCCCATCCCGTAGTTTACAACAGCAATGGAGCCCTTCACAAGATCCCCTCACTCAAGGACGCCTTTCGTTGAGGGAATAGAATTCCCGGCGCGGGGGTCCAGTTCAATGGCCATCCGGAGCGCGCGTCCCAGCGCCTTGAAAACGGATTCGTGAAGATGATGGCGGTTGTCTCCATGATGGATCAAAACGTGCAGGTTCATTTTGGCATTCATGGCGAACTTCTGGAGGAATTCCAGAGAGAGCTCAGCGTCATAGATACCGAACTTGCCCTGCTTGATTGCGTCGGGGCCTTTGTAGGTGAAGTTGTAACGTCCACCCAAATCCACAGCCACGGTGGTGAGAACCTCATCCATGGTCAAGGTGAAGTGGCCGTAACGTCGGATTCCCTTTTTGTCGCCCAGAGCGTC
>JACPZR010000073.1 GCA_016195395.1 Spirochaetia bacterium | reverse complement strand
CTCCCAGGTTGCCGCGGCCCAGTTCCTCGGCAGCTTTGGCAAGGTCTTCAATGGGCCGGGATAAGCGACGTGAGAGCACTGCAGCCACGACAGCGGATGCTATCAGCAGGATAACTGAGAGATACTCGATGTTGAGGCGGACTTTCTCTATGGGGCTGTAGACGCTCTTGCGGTCGAACTCGAAAACAACCCAGCCTAGTAGCGGCCGTTTATTGCCGGGGAGATCCACAAAGATGGGATCAACGAAGCGGAGGACGGCGCCGGAGGCCCCGGCTTTCTCCTGCTTTTCCAATTTCTTGAATGTCCGGAATTCCGCGAGGTCTGCCGCGGGAGCGGTTTCACCCACTTTGTCTTCAGATGTGTGAGCCACCACCTGGCCTTCACTGTAGACAACGTACGAATTTAGAAGTCCCGCCACGCGAGCCGCTTTGATCTGCGTTGTGGCGTTCCGCGTTCCTTCGTACGTGCCCATGGTATGATGAGTGAGAAGTTCTTCACGCGCCACTATGGAGAGGTTCTTAGATAAATTGCTGCAGACCTCCTCAGTCTTTTCCAGAAGAAGGGCCTGGTACTGAGACGTGGCCAGCGCGGACAAAAGAAAGACGGACAAGAACACTGTCCCAAGCGTCAGGGCCATGATCTTGAGCCGGATCCTCATGGCCCGACGAAATCCGGAGAATAACTCCATCCATGCTCCCCTACGAATCAGATTCTGATGGTCAAACTATTTTTATCGCGTTCAGAGATGCTGGTTCGCGATTCAAATCTGCGTTAGTATCCCTGCAATGGCGGCGGCCATCAGGCTGGCTAACGTCCCCACAATGACAGAACGGTACCCCAGTCCCGCCATCTCCCGGCGTCGTCCTGGGATGAGGCTTCCGATCCCGCCCACCTGTATGGCAATCGAACTCAGGTTCGCAAACCCGCAGAGGGCATACGAGAGAATCACTACGGTGGAAGGAGTCAGGCTCTCTCTCACGTCTCCCAGCTGCACAAAGGCAACGAACTCATTGAGCACGAGCTTTGTTCCCAGAAGATTTCCGGCTTTCACCGCATCCACCCAGGGCACTCCAATGAGCCAGGCTGCCGGCGCAAACACCCATCCAAAAAGCTGCTCCATCCGCTCCGGAAGATATGAAACGACAGCATGGACCGTTGACCAATCCTGTGTCCATGTAAGAAACGAGCCGCGTGCGGCGCCCATGATTCCATTGATGAGAGCGATGAGGGAAATGAATGCAATGAGCATGGCGGCCACGTTGAGAGCCAGCGAAAGCCCGTTGCCGGCCCCGCGCGCCGCAGCATCGATGACGTTCACCGGCTTGTCGCTTTCGGGGACGGGCTCATCAGCGCCGCCTGAGTTCCCGGTGTCCCGGGCCTTGCCCGCGGCGTTATTCCAGTCTGCCCCGGCCCCCGTCCTCGGTACGGCCCGCTCCGGCACCCACATTTTGGCGAGCATGATAGATCCGGGAGCTGTCATTACGATGGCTGTCAAAAGATGACGGGCATCCACGCCCGAAACCGCCACGTAGGCCAGGAGTATTCCCGCGGACGTGTGGGCCATGCCGGAAACCATAATCGTAAAGAGCTCTGACCGCGTGAGGTCCGGCAGATAGGGGAGTATTGTGAGGGGCGCCTCGGTCTGGCCCATGAAGATGTTTGCGGCAACGTCCAGAGATTCCGCGCCGGATGCTGCCATTGTTTTTGACATGGCGGCCGCCAGCCCGCGCACAATCGGCTGCATAACGCCCAAATGATAGAGCACACTGAAGAGAGAGGCCACGAAAATGATCGTGGGAAGAATCTGGAATGCAAAGATTGTGGCGAACTTAACTACGCCCCCGCCGATGGCCGGCCCAAACGCCTCGCTGAATTTGTCAGAGGAGCCCAGAGCGCCGAACACAAACGTTGACCCTTCACGCGAATAGATCAGGAGCTGGCCCACTCCGTTTTTCAGGCTTTCAAAAAAACCGCCGATCAGATTGAACTTAAACAAGAACACAGTCAGGAGCGCGTAGTAGACCAAAAACACAGGCCGGGCGGGGATCATCCGGCGTACGGCGCCAAACATCGGAACGCGGAGCACAAGCACGAAAACCGCCGTCAGCAGAGCGAGCGCCGATGCAAACCAAAAGAGGGAAATGGGAATCCATTGAAACGGCGCGGCCAACAAATCTCCCCGCAGCACGCACAAAGCCAGCACCACCTGGAGCAGAAGGCCCACGGCCACTGTGCGGAGCTTGATGGCTGTGCGCGCCTCTGAAAATAGAAACGAAACAACGAGAATCAGAAGAACCCCAAAGACACCAGTCATACGCCCTCCCGCCCGTGCCGAACCAATCCACGCTCAACCATGTGAGTCTTCTTCGCGGAATTCCTCTTTTGCTCCCTGGGTACGCGACAGGGCTGCAAGCATTGCGGCAAACACAAGATAAGCGGCTGTGATGGTATAAGGATGCGGTTCTCCCGGATGGAAGGCGACATTCCACGGCAGATAGAGGCCGCCGTCCTCCGACACCGAATGGATAACGCCGAAAAAAGACATGCCGGCTGATATCACAAGGTAGGCGCATGCTGCCCGGAAATTCCTGTCGATGATCTTCGCGGTGGCGGCGCCCCACAGCATGCCTGTGAGGATGAAACCGTGGGCCAGCGCATTGATCGTCACCCAGCTCTCCTGAAACGGCGCTTTCAACGTGTCCAAGTGCGGGATGAGCGACGCGGCCGCCTCGGGCGCCTTAGCCTTCAGCGTTTCAATGGTCATGCGGAAGTCGGCGAGGATGCCGGAGCTTTTGATGAGGACCAGGTCTGCGATCGTCGGGAGAATGGCCATTGTTACGGCGGAGGCGTGCCGCTTGGGACTCGCATGGTACGCCTGCTCCACAATATCCAGTCCTACGAAAATGAGAATCGGGGCCAGGGCTGCAAGAGGCAGAATCATCGCAATAAAAGAGATGTACCCAAAAATGCCGCCGAGGCCGATAAAAAGTCCCGTGGCTAACGTGTACGCGGCGCGTCCGCCCATCCGCTTGTACGCAGGGTGTCCGATGTAGGGCGTAGACTGCGAAACGCCGCCGCAGACAGCAGCCACGAGCGTGGCGAATGCCTCGGTGAGAAGGATGCTTCGTGTGTTGTAATTGTCGCCCGCTACGCGCGCGCTTTCGGTAACGTTAATCCCTCCAATTACGGTGAGAAGACCAAAGGGAATGGCCACCGGCAGGTACTTGAGCGCGCCTTGGATTCCGTCCACAAATGCGAGCGTCGGAATCGGAAATGAAACGGCGAGCTTGACGTTTGTTTCCGGCAGGTGGCCAAAGCCAAGCGCTGCAACAATATAATAGACGGCGGCGCCCGCCACAACAGACAAGAACACGCTGGGGATACCAAAGGGGAGTTTGATGCGCGCCACGAGAGCGTAGAGTATCAGACCCAGAGCCACGAGACCCGCAATCGGCGAGCCGAACGTTTCAATGAGCGGAAGAAGTCCCAGAAGAGCCACGCCGATTCCCGCGAGCGATCCCAGAAGGCCGGCCTCCGGGACCATCTTTTGTATATAGGGACCAACGAACGACAACACCAGTTTGATGACACCGATCATGAAGAGCGTGGCCATCCCCACATGCCACGTAACGATGGGATCATGTGAAGCCAGATACGTGGGGCCCAGAACGGCGAAGGCAATCCCAATGGTGGACGGCGCGTCCAATCCCAGGGGCATGGCGGTAACGTTCCGGTTTCCGGTACGCTTGGCCAGTCGGAACGCCATCCAGGTATAGATCGCGTCCCCTACAAGTACGCCGAGCGCGGTGCCCGGGAACATCTTGGTGTAGACAATGTCCGCCGGAAATCCGAAGGTCAGGATCAGAATCCCCGCTAGAAACACCAGATTTGTGACGTTATCCAGCATGAGCCCAAAAAACGCATTCAGGTCTCCAAGTGTTGCCCAACGATAACGCCCGCTGTCCAAACTCATAGAATCCTCCATCTTGTGCCCCCGGAACGCATCAATGTCCGCCCGGTCGCGCTCCAAGCGACGAGAGCTTCCCGCTGATCACACGCTCAATGTCCGCAAGGGCGGCCTGATCGTGCGCTTCAAACCTGCAGACAATTTCCGGCTGCGTATTGGAGGCACGGACAAGGCCCCAGCCCCCGCTCGGGCACTTTACACGCACACCGTCTACTTCAATGCACTCGTAGTTGGCTTTGAAGAAGGCCGCCGCTTCTTTTGCGATCTGGAACTTTTTGGCATCGTCGGGACAGCTGAATCGGATCTCCGGTGATGAATGATATGCGGGGACGCGCTTTCTGATTTCGGAGAGAGGGACCTTGGAACGGGACACCAACTGCGCGATCCGGAGCGCCACGTAAATGGCATCGTCGTAGCCAAAGAAATCGTCCGCAATAAAGATGTGACCGGAGAGTTCCCCGCCCAGTTTGGCTCCGTCTTCACGCATTTTCTGTTTGATGATAGAGTGACCGGTCTTCCACATGAGCGGCTTCCCGCCGTGCTTGAAAATTGTCTCCTCTAACGCCTGAGAACACTTGACGTCGAAGATCACCTGGTCGCCGGGCTTGATCATCTCTTCCACTAGAATGGCCATGACCACATCCGCCCGCACGATGTGTCCTTCGTTGTCCACAATTCCCACGCGGTCCGCATCGCCGTCGAAGGCAATGCCGATGTCGTGTCCTCCCTTCTGCATTAAGGCGACCAGGTCCGCCAGGTTCTTGTCGACCGTGGGGTCCGGATGGTGATTGGGAAAATTCCCGTCAACGTCACAGTAGAGCTTGGTCAGCTCTGCACCCAGCGCTTCAAAAATGCGCGGGGCATGGAGGCAGGCGGCAGCGTTTCCGCAGTCCATGGCGATTTTCAGGGGTCTTTCCATCCGGATCTTGCCGGTCAGAAGCTTCACGTAGTCTTCGTTCAGGTCAAAGGATCGTTCCGAGCCGGCGCCGGTTTCAAAATCTCTCTTGTCAATCATCTCCTTGATCTTCTGAATCTCCTCTCCGTAGACCGCAGCACGGCGGAGAGATAGTTTGAAACCGTTGAATTCCGGCGGGTTGTGGCTGCCGGTGATCTGAACCGCTCCGTCGATTTCGAGCAGGTACATGCTGAAGTAGTTAGCGGGAGTGGGGAGAATTCCCAGATTGATAACGTCAACTCCGCTCGATATCAGACCTTTGCGGAACGACGCAATGAGCGACGGCGTGGAGAGGCGCACATCACCGGACAAGGCAATCTTCTTCGCTTGATGTCGCAGGGCATAGGTTCCAAAGCCCCGGCCCAGGAGTTCGACAACGTCCGGGTGCAGGTCATCCGCTACGTTGCCGCGAATGTCGTACTCCCGGAAGATAAACGGATTGATCATTGTCATATGTGGCTATAGGTGGGATGCGTTGTTTTCGCCGTCAAGCGCATGTCGCCAAATAAGTCCTCTGACTCATCTGGAAAAAAGGTTGTCCGCAGTTTGTGGCGGTGCCCCATAGCGGGATGGACCCAGCAATGCAGATTCTGACATCCCTGATAACGCCGGCTGTGCTCATCTCCGCCTGCTCGGGATTGATCTTCTCCACGGCCAACCGTCTGGGGCGCATCTTCGACCGTGTGAATGCCCTCAAGCAGGACGCAGAAGGGGCGTTAACACGTGAGGCCGCGCTGCCTGACAAGCGCTTGGAATATCTGCAAAGCCAGCTCCGTCTCTCCCGCAAACGCGCCGGGCTGATCCAGAGGGCCATGCTCTGTCTCTATTCCGCGACGGCTCTTTTTGTGGCCACCGGGCTTGCGATTGCCTTCTCCGCGCTGGTAACGCACATCTCATGGGTCATCGCAGTATTGTCGCTGGCGGGGGCAGGTTTTCTACTGACCGCAGCTCTTCTTCTATTGTATGAAAGCCGCTACAACCTGAGTTTCATCTACGGGCAGATCGACTTCGTGGGCCTCCTGACGGACGACATGAGTCGTCGCGAGAAATAACATGGACGTCAGAGCCACCGGGGGCCGGCCCATGCGCGGGGTTTCCATCTTTCTCTTGTTCACCCTTGTGGGCGCCGCGCTCTACTTTCCTTTTCTCTACAATCGGTTTCACTATGACGACTTTTTTTGGATTTCAATCCTGGAGGAAAAGATTCCGTATAATCCGCTCGTTGGATTCTGGAGTGTCGACGCCGCGCAGTTCAAGGGATTTACCTCGAATTGGTGGGTGGAAGCAAAGGATCCGGGAGAATTTTTCCGTCCCATTTTTTCTGGAATCTTTGCGCTTGCGTACAAGCTGTTCGGCCGGGGCGCTGCCCTCCCTCTGCACGCGCTCTCCTTACTTCTGCACTGCGCCAACGCCTTCCTTACGTATGCGGTCTTACGCAGGCTGTCGCGCCGCTACTTCCTTTCGCTGGCTGCCGGGTTCCTGTTCTTGATCTCGGCAGATCATGCAATGACGATCGGCTGGATTTCCACGGGCACAGACATCATTGCGGTGTTCTTCATTTTGCTGTCGCTCTTGGCGTGGCTGAAAGGGGAGGACGGAATGGGCTGGCATTGGGCCGTCGCCTTTCTCTCCGCTTGGAAATCATGGGCTCCGGCATATGTACTCTTGATTGGATATCTCTTGTTCTACAAATTATCAGGGTTTGGGACACACAACCTTGCTTACTACGACCCCTTGCAGGAGCCGTCTCGTTATCTGAAGTCGCTTGTTGTAAACCTTCCTTTGATGTACGCGGGGTTGGTGTCTAACGTTCCCATCGGTCTGACGCTGTTCCTTCCACAGGCGGTTCCACCGGCGGCGCTTTTTGGAGGCGTGCTGTTCATCCTTTTTTCAGCGGTGCTCATTCCGTACAGACAGGACCGACTGATCCAGTTCTCATACCTCTTCTTTGCTGTCGCACTGTTGCCGCAGCTTTCCACAGAAGCCACAGAGCGGCAGCTCTACTTCCCTATGGTGACGGGCGTGTATCTGATCAGCTTTGTGATTTTTCAACTCCCAGGACTCCGAGACCGATTTTGTCCGGACACCGCCCCCCGTCTGCCCTACCTTGGCCGGGCGTGGAGCGTGTATCTTCTGGTCTCGTCCCTGTTTCTGGCGTTGGTCCTTGCGCCGACGTATGCGGTCACCTTCAGGCCCAGCTTGGAAGCGCCCCAGAACGCCGTCTTGAAGGCCCGGGCGCTGATGACGGATTCGGAACCGGAAGCTGTGGTTCATTTGAACGGCCCCGGTGCGTTCTTTGCATTTTATGCGCCCGACATCTATCGCTTTCATGCCGGGCACTATCTGAACGTGAGGGTCCTTTCCAGTTTCAACGGGCTTGTGTATTACCGCGAAAACAACGCAAATTCGTTCTCCCTCAAGACGGACAAAGCGGGATGGCTTTCCGGCATGTTTTCGAAGATCGTGAGGCTCCGGCCAACGTTCAGCCGCGGACAAGTCTATGCAAACGAAACGTTCACCGTTACGATCGAGGAAATCACAGCGGATGCAGAGGACATTCTCCAGGCCAGATTCGAATTCAAACGGCCGTTGACGGATCCCCGCCTTATTTTTATTCAGTACGACAGCGGGACAATGCGCCGATGGAATGCGGCGGAGCATTCGCGCGGCAGCTGGCGGTTGGTGGGCGATACCACCGATGTATTCAAAGAAATGGAGTAGGTTGTTTGGACGCGGCGATTACCCAAGTCGTAGTTTTTCTATTAGGGGCAGGCGCGGTCTTTGCGTTCATCT
>JACPZR010000266.1 GCA_016195395.1 Spirochaetia bacterium | reverse complement strand
GATGAGCAGCGCAGGCCAGGTAGTAGAGTTCGTCGCCAAAGAATCCGTATCCGGACAAGCCGCTCAACCATTCCAGCGCGAAATAGGCCGCTGCTACGGCCAACGTTGGACGGTTCTCGACGTTCTGGATAAATGTCACCACGGAAGGAAGGAGTCGTCGCGCGCGATATGTTCAAGTATTTTTCCGCGTCATATGGGTTTCTTTCCGCATAACGGTCCGATTTTCGCTTGCTTGCGTCTGTCAACGCATCAGCGTAGACGGATGAAAAGAAGCCGCTTCCTACTTGCGCTGGCGCTCCCCGCCCTCCTGTTCACAAATTGCTTTAAAATCCTCCACTATCTGGGTTTGAACGAGGACGGCACAACGTCAGTGCACTGGCGTTTTACAATGTCAAAATCGCTCGCTGACAAGAGCAAATCGAACGCGGCCGGTTCCGGCGCCACGGGGAAGAAAGAGGAGAGCGTAGAAGACAAGCTTGCCAAATCGAAGTCGGAAATCAAGCAGAAGCTCCAGGGTGTATCGGACCTCAAAGCCGTTGAAATCGACAACGAATACGAAATCGGCATAGATCTGCAGTTTAAGTTCAAGGACCCCAACCCCATCTTCGCAAAAGCTGACTTGGACGAAGGATTCCCCATCGTTCCTAAAATGGATAAGGCGTCTAAACAGATGACGTTCGCGTTCAAGCCGGACAAGGAACAGCAGAAGAAAAATCTGGAAAAGAAGAAGGCAGCCTCCAATCAGCCGGGGAAACCAGCTGAGAATAAGGAATCCGGCGACGATGACATGAGCAAGGGCATGGAAGAAATCATGGGAGCGGTTCTCTCCTCCGCTCACTACCAGGTGATTTTCGGCGGTAAGTATTCCCCTGTCTCCGCCGTTGTGCGCGGAAAAACAACGAAGACATCAACACCGGTTGCTATAACGCAGCTGGACGCAGTGTACGTCATGGATGTGCCGTTCATCTCTATTCAACAAAAAGAGCCGGACGGCTTTGACGTTATCGTAACATTTAAGTAACGCTGAATCCCGACTGCTCTTCGATGGCGCGGATCAAGAGCGCCGTCGCGGGGCGGGTGGGTCTGTAAGCAAAAAAGAACTTCCGCTGAAACGTAAGCTCCGGAGAACGGAGCTCTCTTACGCTTTTGGGCAGGGACAGACGCGACGCAAAACCCACTCCAAGACCTGCGGCCGCACAGTTGAGCACAGACTCCACAGACCTGAGCTCCATAACCCCGTTGAGCGTGCGCCCGGGCGCTACCGTTCTGACGCGCTGCTCGAGAAGAGCGCGGATGGCGGAAGCGGGATGGTAGAGCACGAATTCCCTTTTGAGCATTTCTTCAAGCCGGGGCCGGCGCTTTGCCATGGGGTCCGCACGGGACGTCACCGGCACAATTTCATCTGTGAGAAATTCCCGGGACAGAAGCCCGCCGCCTGGATCTCCGGAGACAATGCCCAGATCCGCTTTTCCTGAATCCAGAAGTTCTGCTGTCTGGAGCGCATCCCCTTCGATCACGCGGAAGGACACTCCATGCCGTTTGCGTATCGCTGCAAGAATCCTGGGCAATACGTACGCAGACATGGTCCCCCCGGCACAGATGGTGTACTTGGTCTCCAGCTGGCCCTTTCCCTTGAGTGAAGACTGAGTGTCCGTCCACAGATCCAGAAGTTCCGTTGCGCGTTGCAGGAGCCTGCCGCCCTCCGGGGTGGGACGGACGCCTGATCTTCCCCGCTCAAACAGCTGCACTTTGAGTTCCCGCTCGAGAAGGGCCACCTGCCGGGAGAGGGCCGGCTGCGTCAGTCCAAGATCCCTTGACGCCTTCAAGAACGACCCCGCCTGCGCCACGGCAGCAAAATACTCAATCTGTCTAAAATCCATGTCGTTGGATTATTACCAAAGAGAATCTAAATGTCAAGTGATATAAGGAATCGGCATATAACAGATGCACACTGTTTATTTGCGTATTGATCTGTTCTGTGCGATGTTTGTGCAGGAGGAAACAGAATATGGGAAAGACACTGTATGACAAAGTGATCGATCTGCACGCCGTTGAAGAGGTGTCCGCGGGTCGTGTGCGGCTGTTTGTGGGACTGCACCTGGTTCATGAAGCCACGAGCGCCCCGGCGTTTGCGATGCTGAAAGAGAGGGGACTGGTCCCCGCACATCCTGATCGTACGTTCGCGGTGACGGATCATGTGATTCCCACGGATGGGAAGCCGTGGTCGGATCCAGTGGGGCAGGCCATGGAAGAGTCGCTTCGAGCCAACAGCCTGGGCGCCGGCATCCGTTACGCAGGGCCGGGATCTGAAGAGTCTGGTGTAGTGCACGTCATTGGGCCGGAGCTGGGCCTCACCCAGCCGGGGATGACGGTGGCCTGCGGAGATTCGCATACGTCCACGCACGGAGCGTTTGGAGCTGTGGCGTTCGGCGTGGGGACAACGCAGGTGGCGGAGATTCTCGCCTCACAGACGGTCGTGGTGCCGCGGCTCCCAGTCCGTCAGGTGCGACTGGAAGGCCGGCTCCCGCGCGGCGTATACGCCAAGGACGTGATACTCCACGTGATCCACGAAATGGGCGCCAAGGCAGGGGCGGGCTGGGCTTATGAATTTTCCGGCAGCGCAGTGGAACAGATGAGCATGGAAGAGCGGATGACGTTATGCAACATGGCGGTCGAGGCGGGGGCCCGCTACGGCTACGTGAATCCTGACAAAAAGACCATCGCCTACATCAAGGGACGGCGTTATGCCCCGCAGAACAAGGAGTGGGACAAAGCCGTTGCTTTCTGGGAATCCATCAGGTCCGACTCGGATGCTGTGTTTGGCGACGTTGTTCAGTTCAACGTATCCAATATGGAGCCCGCCGTCACTTGGGGAATTCTTCCGGAGCACGCCGTGCCCGTGACCGGGGCGGTGCCGGCTGATGAAGGTCTGGAAGAAGCCCGTGCGTACATGGGGTTCCAAGCAGGCGCGCCTGTGCGCGGCACGGTAATCAACACGGCGTTCATAGGCTCCTGCACAAACGGTCGTATCAGTGATTTTGAAGAGGCGGCAAAGATACTGAAGGGACGACGTGTGGCGCCCGGGGTACGCACCTTGGCCGTGCCGGGATCAGAGCGCGTGCTCAAGCAGATACGCGAACGTGGTCTGGACAAGGTCTTCGCGGACGCGGGCTTTGAACTGCGAAAACCCGGCTGCTCAATGTGTCTGGCCATGAACAACGACAAACTCACAGGCACGGAGACAGCCGCGTCGTCGTCGAATCGGAACTTCAAGGGACGACAGGGATCGCCCACGGGACGCACGCTGCTCATGTCGCCGGCGATGGTTGCGGCGGCCGCTGTAGCCGGGCGTGTGGTGGATGTCCGCGGATATCTGGAAGGAGGAAACAATGAAAACGCAGAATGAGACACTGGTCCAAGGGACTGGGACGGCGCTCCGTGGAGATAACGTTGATACAGACAGAATCTATCCGGCGCGTTTCATGAAACGACTTACATTTGAGGGCATTGAAGAGTTTGCATTCTACGATGAGCGTCGTGCCGCTGCGGACAGAGGGGAGAAGCATCCCATGGAGGGAGCCGGCGCATCGGTCTTTCTCTTTGTGAACAGAAACTTTGGCTGCGGTTCTTCACGCGAGCATGCGCCGCAGTCGCTCTACAGAAGCGGTGTGCGCGTGATTGTCGGGGAGTCGTTCGCGGATATCTTCAAGGGCAATGCGGTGAATGCCGGCATCCTTTGTTTGACTGCGGACCATGACTCGGTGGCCGCGTGTCAAGACGCTGCGGACCAGGGAGCCGTCTTCACGCTGGATTGCGCGGGGACAGGGTTGACTGCTCCGTCTCTGGCCGTGCGGGTGGAAGGAGACCCGGTCCTCACCGCAAAGTTCGCCTCCGGTGCGCTGGATCCTGTTTCTGAAGGGGTTGCGGCCCTTGGGTTGGTGAAGCGACAGTCGGAACGGATTCCCTACCTTTCCTGGTAAGCCCTGCATGCCCGGCCACCGTATGCCGATATTGGTACTATGGTGGCCGGGCCGCTTTTGATTTCAGTCCTGGTGGGCCTCGTAGCCACCATCTTCTGGGACACGTCCTTCCTATATCCCGCCAAAGTTCTGGTGGTCCTTGTTCATGAAATGTTTCACGGCGTTGCGGCTCTGGCCACGGGCGCTGATCTCAAACGCATTGTTCTTTCCGCGGGCGAATCCGGCTCTACGTCCGTTCACGGGCTCCGTTCAGGCTGGCCCTTTGTGGTCTCCGTCTCCGCCGGATATCTTGGTTCCACGTTTGCGGGAGCGGTGCTTCTGAACCGTGGTTTTTCTGGCTCGCTCGAGCGGGTGACGCTCGGCGCGTTTTCGCTGATGCTTTGGTACATGAGTTTTCTTTTCACGGAGACGGGCACGCTTGCTTTTTGGACGGGGATGGGATGGGCGCTGGCTTCCCTCGCTGCTGTCCTTCTGGGACGACGCGTCAGCCGGGTAACGCTCATTGCTTTGGGGACGCTCTTTCTCTGGTACTGTCTGTACGATCTTTTTGATTTCTCCCGTGACCTGTCCCGGAGCGACGCCGGAATTCTTGCAGAGCACTTTCGCCGCCTGGGTTGGGTGGGCCAGGGAGAGTCCGCCGCATCGTTCATTGCCGGCTCCTGGATAATCGCGATGGTGGGCATACTGGCCGCATTTCTGGTGCCGCCGGTCCTCCGTCGTATCCCCGCGCCCGTTCCGGCGCCTGCCTTTGCTCCCGGCGATCCCGCTCTGGATCCGGCCCTTGCCGGGATTGTCCCGTTGGGTGACGGAGTTCCCGCATTTGGCGCGCCCGTGCCCGCCCCAATGGCCACGGGTGGACAACCAGGACCCATGCCCACAGCCCCCATTCCTCTGCCATTTGCGCTGGATGCCGAAGCGATGGCACAGCTTCCTCCCGGCTTTTTTGACGGACCTGCCGGATTCGCAGGAATCGAATTGCCACCCGGCCCCGCCATGTCCGATGCGTCAAAGACAAGGACATATGGCAACCCAGGCTAAAAAAAGAAACTTTCGCAATCCCGGAGAACCCGCCGTGGTGTTAGTCACCGGTGGCGCGGGATTTATTGGTTCTCATCTGTGTGAGCAGCTTCTGGCGCGGGGCGACTACGTCATCTGCTTGGACAATTTCTTCACCGGAAAACACAGGAACATCCAGGGATTGATGAGCAATCCACGCTTTGAAGTGGTCCGACACGACGTTACCGAGCCCATCCGTTTGGAAGCCGACTTTGTGTTCAACATGGCCTGCCCGGCCAGTCCCGTTCATTACCAATACGACCCCATCAAGACAATGAAAACCTCCGTGCTCGGTATGCTCAACGTGCTCGAGATGGCGGAAAAGTGCGGGGCCCGCGTTTTACAGGCCAGTACCTCTGAAGTCTACGGTGATCCGGTAGAGCACCCGCAGCGGGAAGACTACCGGGGTAACGTCAATCCCATTGGAATCCGGGCATGCTACGATGAAGGGAAGCGCGCGTCTGAAACGCTTTGTTTCGACTTCCAGCGCGAGCGAGGCGTGGAAGTGCGCGTTATCCGCATATTCAATACGTACGGGCCGCGCATGGACGTGAGCGACGGGCGCGTGGTTTCTAACTTCATTGCGCAGGCTCTCCGTGGTGAAGACATCACGATCTATGGGGACGGCTCACAAACCCGTTCGTTCTGCTATGTGTCTGACCTTGTGCGCGGGATCATGGCTATGATGGACCATCCCGATTTTTCCGGGCCTGTCAACCTTGGCAACGACGGCGAATTCACTGTGAAGGAACTCGCGGAGCGCGTCATCGCATTGACTGGCGCCAAATCAAAACTGGTCAATAACCCTCTGCCATCTGATGACCCCACACGCCGCCGCCCGGACTTGACACTCGCCGGGCAGAAGCTGGGATATAAGCCGTTGGTTCCTCTGGAAGAGGGGCTCAAGAAGACAATCCCGTGGTATCGAGAAGTCGTCAGCAGTAAGTAAGTGCTCGATCTATTAGTCATTGGCGCTGGTATTGTAGGCACGTGGATCGCGTATGAAGCGTCGCGCCGCGGCCTTTTGGTGGCTGTTGCGGAGCAGGCGGACCGGCCGGGGGATGGAGTGACGGGCCGGAATTCCGGTGTGCTCCACGCCGGCCTCTACTACCCGCCGGATTCTCTGAAAGCATTTCACTGTGTGCGTGGACGCGCTTTGGCGGAGGAGTTTCTGCGTGATCGCCACGTCCCGTTCGATGTATGCGGGAAACTGATTGTGACCGGCGCCTGCCCGCCGGAAGAAACGACCGCGCGCGAAGCAAGACTCATTGATTTCAAAGAAAACGCAGAGAAATCCGGGGCAACTGGTCTGGAGCTGATCAAGGACCCGGGTCGGCAGTACGCCGGCGCCCTGGGTTCTCTGGCCCTTCATTCGACGAACACCGGAATTGTTGACGTTCCCGCATACCTGGATGCCGTCCGCCGTGCTGCGGAACGGGAGGGCGCCCTCTTTCTTCTGAAGCGTCGCTTTGTGAGCGGCGGCACAGGTAACGTTGTTCTTCAAGGAACCGGCGGGGACACGGAGGAAGTACAGGCGCGGTTTATCGTCAACGCTTCCGGCCTGCATAGCGACGAGACCGCGGTCGCTTTTGGGTTGACGGGCTATGAAATCCGCCCCAACCGCGGAGAATACTATCGGCTCCGGTTTCCTTTGCCGTATAAGAAGCTTGTCTATCCGCTTCCCCCCGGTCCCGGAACCGCGCACCTGGGAGTGCACTATACCATCAACACTGCGGGAGAAGCCTACGCCGGACCCAGTTCCGTTCCTGCAGACAGCCGCTCTGACTACCGGGTGACCACCGAACGCTCTGTATTTTGGAAAGCGCTGTGCGAAAGCCTGTCGGTCTACAAGGAGACAGACTTGGAAACCGGATACGCGGGGCTCAGACCGCGGCTCTTCAAGAACGGCGAGCCAATCAGAGATTTTGTAATTGTGGAAGAACCTGGTTCAGTGATTCATCTTCTGGGAATTGAAAGTCCCGGCCTCACATCCGCGCCTTCCCTGGCCCGCGATGTTGTGGACCGACTCCGCTAGCGGCCCACCTGCATAACGCAGAACTCAACCGCGTTCCACGGGGGCGGGGAATGCGTCTAGTATACCGGGGTTACCCAGTCCTGGTGCGACGGATCCTCTCCCATCACCGCCTTCAAGAAGCGCCGTTTCAACGTCTCAGTGACAGGGCCGGAAGAACCAGTGCCGATGACGCGGCGGTCCACTTCGGCCACCCATGCCACCTGCGCCCCGGTGCCGGTGAAGAAGAGCTCGTCCGCTATGTACAACTCCGCGCGCGCAATGTCTCTTTCGGCAACAGGAATCCCTTCTTCTCGTGCCAGCTCTTTGATGGTCCGCGCTGTGATGCCCTCAAGGACGGCCGCCGCGTTAGGCGGAGTAATGAGAACACCGTCGCGCACCATGAAAATGTTCTCCGCGCTTCCTTCACTGACGAAACCGCGCGTATCCAGCATGATCGCTTCATCAAATCCGTTCTGCACAGCCTCCGACTTAGCAAGCGCCGAGTTGGCATATCCCCCGGACACCTTGGCGCGGCTGGGAATGATGTTCTCGTCAATGCGGCGCCAGCTGGAGACGGCCGCGCGGAGCCCCCGCGTTGTGTCCAAGTAGTCGTTCAAGCGGAGTGTGTAGAGTGAGAAGGAGTCCGGGACATCGTGAAGCCTTGGGGAGAGCTGGAGGGCCGACTTGTAAATGAAAGGCCGATAGTAAACATTTGTGCGGTAATTGTTACGACGTGTCACTTCCAGTGAGACGGCATGCATTTCCGCTTCCGAGAGGGGCGGCACCATCTGCATGATGCGCGCGCTGTTCCAGAGCCGTTTGTAGTGCTTATCCATACGGAAGACGAAGAGATTGTTCTTCTCAGCGTTGTAGTAGGCGCGCATCCCGCCAAAGATGGCCGTTCCGTACTGCAGAGCATGAGTGGATACGTTCACATTGCACTCTGCCAAGCGGCGGTATTCACCCGCGTGATACGCAATCGATTCCGGATCTGTCTGCATGCGACCAGCGTGAAAAACCCAACATGCGTGTCAAGTATCGGCTGCGGAACCGGCAGATTTCCGGGTCATAAATGACTTGTCTTGGAGGCGCCCCGCCCAGCTCCTCTACGCCGATGCGAAAGGCTGCAAGCAAACTCACAAAGAAGAAGACCGCCGGCAAGGCCAAGAAGGCGGGGAAACCCAAGGCCAAGGCGCCTTCCAACAACGGGCAAGACAAATGGAATACCAGGGAAGTCACCGTAGTTTTCCGCGGAAAGGCCTTGAAAGGAAAGATCGGCATCGCCGTCCCGGGATTGGACGCGCCTTCAAATGAAAAGTTTTTGGAACTGGCCTCCCTCTGCGCGCAGCATGCGGCGCGGTCGCAGGGTGTTCCACCCGTTTAGCCGACTCGACTTAGACTTCGTCCTGGATTTCAAACACGGTCAGCACACCGAAGTGGTCGCTGGCCTGAAGGCCTTCACGCACCTCTGTCATCACCACGCGGGATGCCAGCGCGCGCAGTCCGTTTCCCCGGCTGAAAATGTAGTCCAAGCGATGGGGGACTTTGAGGCGCGTGTAATTCAATCGTAGATACAGGTCCGGATCACGTTCCGAGTAAAAGCGCCTCTGGTTAACGTTTGCCGCGTAATCCCATGTGTGACCCGGGTCCCCGGGATTGCAGGTCTCAAAGGTATCCGCGAACCCGGCGCCGCGAAGGATCCCGATTTCCGCGGAGTCCGGCTGTGAATTGAAATCTCCGGAAAGAATTGCGCGGGGCCCCTTAAAGCTGTCAATGAAGCGCAGTGTCCGCTCCGCCTCGCGCCTGCGGATTGTAACGTTATGCGAAAGCATTGTAAGCGCTTTCTGGATGGCTCGTTGTGAAGCTTCGCCTTCAGCCGCGATTCTCGCCGCCCGCCGCTCAATATCTGGTCCAGGTTCTATTCCCGCATGCCAGTGTGTAGTGAATACGTTGACGGGTACTCCCTCCATTTGCAGGCGGACTCCGATGATCTGCGTTGCGTCCGTTGTGTTGAGGGATGCGAACTCGCCCACGAATCCGCCGGAAAGCCGCGCGCGCCCCAGGGGTTCAAACGGAATGCCGTCCCTCACAAAGATGGCATCCGCCTCTTTCAGATTTCGCGGGACGGCGAGTGAACCCAGCCGGATGCCGGAGAGATGTGTGCGGAAGTAGCACTTCATATTTATTTCTGACGCAATCCGGAGCGGCACCTCCGGGGCCATGTTCAGCTCATGCAAGCAGACAACGTCGGGATTCAGGTCTTTGATCTGAGCGATTGTCAGCTGCATGCGCCGCTCGATGTATTCGTTGTCTCCGTACTGGCCCATGTGCCGGAAGCCCATGTATGTCAGGCCGGACCAGACATTGAAATCAAGGACGGTGAGTCGCATCAAGGTTGGTCCTCTAGCTGATGGTAGTCATCTTTTCTTCGCGTTCCGCTTTCCAGAGCGCAGAGAGGAGATCATCGATGCCGCCGTTCATAACGTCACTCAGGTTGTATGCCGTGTAGCCGATCCTGTGGTCTGTGATGCGGCCTTGTGGAAAATTGTAAGTGCGGATGCGCTCGGATCGGTCGCCTGAACCCACTTGGTCTTTCTTCAACGCCGCTTCCTGCGCATGACGTTCCGCTGCCTGTTTCTCCGCCAGACGAGCGCGCAGCACTTTCATGGCTTTGTTTCTGTTTTTCAGCTGTGAGCGTTCATCCTGGCAGGACACCACGATTCCGCTGGGCATGTGTGTAAGGCGCACCGCGGAGTCGGTTTTGTTGATGTGCTGACCTCCGGCGCCGCCCGCGCGGAAGGTATCGATCTGGATATCTTTGTCATCGATGATGATTTCTTCTTCTTCAGGCTCGATCAAAACGGCCACCGTGACCGCGCTCGTATGAATCCGTCCGCTGCTTTCCGTGGCGGGAATCCGCTGCACCCGGTGCGTGCCGCCCTCGCGATGGAGGAGATCATAGGCGGAGTCACCCACAACGGAGAAGACCGCTTCTTTCAGGCCGCCCAATTCTGTTTCGCTGATGGAGAGGAGCTCCACCTGGTAGCGCTTCCTCTCTGCAAAGCGGATATACATGCGGTACAGATC
>JACPZR010000265.1 GCA_016195395.1 Spirochaetia bacterium | reverse complement strand
TCCTGAATGGTGGAGGCGTCCGCTTTGATGGGCACAGCGCGCAGGTACTGCTCAAGCGCTCCACCTTCTTTAACGCCGATCGCGTTGCCCGTGGCTTCAATCGGAATGGAAACGCGGACTTTTTCGCCGGCGGTGAGTTCATAGAAGTCAACGTGAATGATCTTTCCAGATACCGGATGACGCTGCACTTCTTTCACCACGACGGAGGTCTTTTTGCCGCCTTCCATGTCCATGGCAATGAGTGAGCTGGAACGCAGACCGGCAGATACAAGCCGGGTAAACTCCAGTTCAGGCACGCTCACGGGCACTGACTGTCCTTTGTGAATGATATTGGCCGGAACAAATCCAGCGCGGCGGAGCCGGCCTGCAGCATTCTTGCCGCGGTCCGCTCTTGTTTTGCATGTCAGGTTACGTGCGTCCATTTCCCTTATCTCCTAAACTAAATGTAAAAGTTCCTTATTGGCCTCTGCCCTGCTCACAAAAAGAGCGAACTGACTGACTCCTCATTGTGTATGCGCCTGATGGCTTCTCCGCACAGACCAGCCACGGACAAGACGGTAATCTTATCGATCTTCTTCTCCGGCGGCAGTTGTATGCTGTTTGTAAGGACTACTTCATCAATCGGGGATTCCGCCAGGCGCGTGATGGCCGGGCCGGAGAGGACCGCGTGCGTGGCACAGGCCATCACACGAGCGGCGCCGTTTTCTTTGAGAGCTTTGGCTGCCTTAGCGATGGTGCCGGCGGTGTCGATCATGTCATCATAGAGAACGCAGGTCTTTCCCTTCACTTCCCCGATCACGTGCATCACTTCCGACTCGTTGGCGCGCGGACGACGCTTGTCGATGATGGCGAGGCCCGCGCCGATCTGACGCGCAAGAAAACGGGAGCGTTCCACGCCGCCCGCATCCGGGGAAACTACCACGGCGTCCGGGATCTGTTTGCGGCGAAGAAAATCCACAAACACAGGCGCGGCGTAGAGATGATCCACGGGAATCTTGAAGAAGCCCTGGATTTGGTCTGCGTGGAGGTCCATGGTCAAGAGGCGACGGGGCGCCATCGCTTCGATCAAGTCCGCTACAACCCGCGCCGATATGGGCACGCGAGGCTCTACTTTGCGGTCCTGCCGTCCGTATCCATAATAAGGAATCACCGGAGTGATCCGATACGCGGAGGCGCGGCGGGCCGCGTCGATCATGAGAATGAGTTCCATCAGGTTATCGTTGGCAGGTGAAGAAACCGGCTGCACAAGAAAGACGTCGCGCCCGCGGACGTTATCTTCCAGCTTAACCGAGATTTCACCGTCCGAGAATTTTTTAACCGCAGCACGGCCCATGGGCATGCGCAGGTATTCGCAGATCTCTTCCGCGAGGGGTTTATTGGCTGTGCCGGAGAATATGACGAGGTCGCTCTGCATTGACATTTTGGTCTCCAGGCTCAATCCGAGCGCTTCCCGCTCTGCGCCGCAGCAAAGCCCGCGACAGCGCCGCTTGTGCTTTCCTCTTCCAGACGCTGGAGTTCTTCCGGAGAGTTTACGCCTGTGGCTTCAATGGGCCCGATCTGCACGGAACCCACATTCAGTCCGCGCGCACGGGAAAGGGAAACAACGTCCGGCAGGTAGTACTCGTTCTGGCTGTTCTGGGACCCGATGTTCTTGAGAATGTCGAAAACCTGAGGACACGGAAACACGTATGATCCGGCGTTCACTTCACGGATTTTCCGGATCTCGTCCGTGGCGTCCTTTTCTTCTACAATGCGCTCCAGCTGACCCTTTGTATCACGTACCAGACGTCCGTATCCAAAAGGCTTTTCAAGCACGGATGAAAGCACTGTTACAGAATTCTTTTCCAGCTCGTGAGTGGAGAGCATCGTCTGGAACGTGCTCGCGCGGATCATCGGCATGTCCCCGCAGGTGACAAGGATGGTGCCGTTGTGGGATGCGAGCGAAGACTCCGCGCAGAGAACTGCATGACCGGTCCCGCGCTGCTCACTCTGTTCAACAAAATCGCACTGAAGAGAGGAGCGGCCTTCCGCGAGCCGGATCACTTCTTCTTTCTTGTGGCCCACAACGATTACGGCGCGCTTGAATCCGGCTTCTTCCAGATGATCAAGCACATGGACGATCATGGGTTTCCCAAGGAGAGGAACGGCAACCTTGGGCATGTCTGTCTTCATGCGCGTGCCTTTCCCGGCCGCGAGGACCACAGCAACGCAGGAATCCAAAAGAGATGTTTTGATGGATGTCATTCTTAAACGCTGCTGTAATCCTTGACTAACGTCAATCGGGGACGATGCGTCAAGGATCGTGTCCCCACAAATGCTGGCCCGGATGGATTCGAACCACCGTATGCCTGGACCAAAACCAGGTGCCTTACCGCTTGGCGACGGGCCAATGCTGCCTTATGGCGCAGGGTTGAAGGAGAATGTCTGAAATACAAACCCGGGGAATGCGTTTGTCATCTGAGCGAGTAACGCATCGGAATCATCCGAAACGAGCGCAAATAACGCCGAACCCGAGCCCGTCAACGAAGCATATGCTGCTCCGTGATGGTAGAATCGCTCTTTGACGCGACCCAGCTCCGGGAATCGGCTGAATACGACCTCTTCAAAGTCGTTTTCCAGTCCCCTGACCTTCTTCCAGTCCGATTCTCCGAGTGCCTTGCGGACCTCTTCGGACAGTCCCGGCAAGGTTTTTGGAAGGGGGTCTGCCTGTAAAGGCCTTTTCAGGCCCAAGTATGCGTCACCGGTGGGAACGATGACATCCGGAATGCAGAGAATGCCCTTCCCTGCGCCGACCGCGATTTCCTCCATAATATGGCCTGTGCCAAACACCAGCTGCGGCTTGGGGGCCAGGAAAAACGGAACGTCGGCCCCCAAGGCCTCCGCATGCACCGCCATCTCCGAACCCTTGATACCCGACTCGCGGGCACAGTGGCCGAGAACCGTCCCCGCATTGGAGCTGCCCCCGCCCAGTCCCGCGCCGGAGGGAATGCGCTTGATCAGATGGGCCCGGTAGACCGCGCCGTGGGCCGCACACACTTCGAGGGCGCGCCAGAGCAGATTCTTTTTGAGGTTTGGACCGCGCTCGCTGACAGTTTCGAAATCCGCGCGTCGGAACTCCGGCAGAAGATTTTCCGTGGTCAGGGTCATGCGGTCGCTTTTCTCAAGAATGATCTCATCAGAGAAAGAAATCGGGACAAAGATACTGGAAAGATAGTGGTACCCGTCGCTCTGGCGTCTGTGGTGAATACGGAGACCAATGTTGATCTTGGCCGGGGATGGAAGTGTGATCAAACTCACCGCGGCTTACAGGGGCAGCGCGCCGGACTCCACGTCAACCGCAAACGTTCTGAGCGGCATCTCTTTTCCTTTTACGCGCACGAGCGGCATCCGTCGGGCCGTAACAGCAGCGCCGCATTCCGTCATAACGTCCTCGGAAATCAGAAACCCTGATCCCAGTTTTTTGCAGAGCGACTCGATCCTCGACGCTGTGTTGACCGCGTCGCCGATCACCGTATACTCCATGCGCCCCTCGGAACCGATGGTCCCACAGAACACTTCACCTGTATGAATGCCGATTCCAATATCTACCGGGGATAGCCCGGCCTGGCTCCGTTCTCTGTTGAATTCTGCAAGGGCGCTCTTCATGGCAAGCCCGGCTGACACCGCGTTTTTGGAATCAAGCCCCGGCGTGGGCGACGGGCGCGGGGTTCCAAACGTGGCCATGATGGCGTCACCCACGAATTTGTCCACAGTCCCTCCATACTGAAAGATAGCGTTCGTCATCCGGCTCCGGAAATCGGTCAGAAAAGCGGCCAGAGTATCCGGCGTCATCCCTTCAGACATGCGCGTGAAGTTGCGGATGTCTGAGAAGAGGATTGTCACTTTTTGACGTACTCCGGGTCCCAAGGCCGATTCGCCGGCGCTTAACTCTTCTACCACATCGGGAGAGAAGAACCGGGCCAGGGAAGCGCGGCGGGATTCCGTGTCGCCAATGCGGCGTACCATGTAGACAGCCCTGTAAGAAGCGTATGCCATGATCAGCGCGAGGCAGAGATACGGCACGGGTCGCGTGGCCGCGTCCGAAACAATGACAGCCGGGCCCAGCAGGTATTGGTTCCAGTCGAGCGTACGCGGCATACCGCTGGCCAACCCATAAGTCAAAAACGACCCCAAGATGAGGAGCACACAGCTGATTGCAAATGCAAGAAGCCGCAGTCGGAACTGGAGTATAGTGAGGGCCAGCGGAAGAATCAGATATTGGAGCGACGGATTTTTTACCACATGGGCAAAGTTGTCCGGGCTTACGAGAAACCCGTAATACAAGGACACCGAAGCAACCAGAATACAGTCGAAGAGAATCGTGAAATAGGCAAATCCTGCCACCCACGCCTGCGACTTCTTTCGCAGAAGAATGGTGTGCCACACAGTAAAGCCCAGGTAGAGGCCCAGAAAAACCATATTGGAACGGATCTGCAGCGCGTCCGTGGCGCTGACCAGAAGAGGAATTGCGATGAGGGTGGCCAGCGCGTAACGGATGACGTTTGCCACGCGCGCCCCGTTGATCTCTTCCATCTCAAGCACACTGCGCGCCGTGGGCGACATTGTGCGGCGGTCCATGACGCGTTTGAATCGGCGGAGTGGTTCAGGAAGTCGCACGCGGAGCCGCCTATCGTTTGATCAGGGCAATCTGGAAGACGGCCAGCTCGCCGCCGTTTGCGTCGACTTCCACACGGGGTGTATGCGTGCCGGTAAAGTTATCCGCCTGCGTCTGGAAGACTACGCTCAATCCTTTGGGCGCATATGCCGGAGCAAGCGAGGGCTTGTCGCCGTCTGTCAGATAACGGATCTTGCCGGAAGCCCGCGTCCACTCCGCAATCTGCGCTATGTTCCCAAAATCGTCCTTCCGTGGCGTGTGGGCGCCCTCGAAATTGTCGGCCTGAGTTACGAAGACAATGGAAGCGCCGCTCAAAGAATACGCGGGGGTCACACTGTGGTCGTCTCCCTTTGTGACGTACGTGATCCTGCCTGAGCTGAACTCCAATTCAGCAAGCTGAGTCCGGCCGGAGGGATTGGAACCATCAAAATTTGCCGATGTCTCGAAAAGAACACGCCGGCCGTCCGGGCTGCACAGCGGCTTGCCGGAGGCTGCGTCTCCGTTTGTCAGATAACGCACTTTCCCGGAAGTGGTATCCAATTCCGCCACCTGGTAGCGGCGGCCGGGCGCGGGAGAGGCCAAGTTCAAAGCGCCCGTGCCAAAGACGATTCTCTTTCCATCCGGACAGTAATGCGGACGACTGGATTCCCCGTCCCCATCCACTAAATAGGTCACCTTCCCGGTCTTTCTGTCCCATTCGGCGATCTGTTGTTCCGGGTCGCCCCATTCATTTTGTCTCTGCGAAAACTTCCCGCTGTATCCGCCCGCGCGGGTCTGAAACACCACGCGGTCTCCATCCGGGCTGTACGCGCATGCCTTTTTTATCGAACTTGTTTTTGACCTTTCCAAAGTTCTGAGATTCTGTTCTAAATACAATGCGGTTTCCGTCCGGGCTGTAGCTGGGTTCCGATTGGTAATAGTCCCCGTCCGTAATGTATGTGACTTTGCCGGTGGCAATCTCGAGTTCAGCCACCTGTGTGATCTTGAAGAATTTATGCGGACCTGTGAAGTTATCCGCATGCGTAATGAAGACCACGCGCGTCCCGTCCGGACTGAAACGGGCGGAACTGGATGTGGCGGATTTGACCTCGTCTTTTGGTGTAGCCGCGCCGTCCGTGAGATAGGTAACGACGCCTCCCGCCTGCGAAAGCAGGGAAGCCGCAGAAAGGATCAACAGAAGGGCCGGAAGCGCTTTTCTCATGCGCGGACTTGGAAGCCCATGCGGCGATCAGTCAAGAATGTTTCCAAGCCCGCGTCCTTTTTCAGGGGGCTCTACAGGTCTCCGGTAATGGTGGGGGACAGCGCAATCTCGTAGCGGGTTCCGGCCGGGGAACTGCTCCGCGACATGGTTCCGCCGATCTGCCGGCTCAGCCTCTCAATCAGGCGCAGCCCCAGAGACGACTCGATGCGTTGGTCAAGATCTGACGGTAGTCCGCATCCATTGTCGGTGATGAGGAGAGTGACGCGGTCCGCGTTCTTTTCGAGAATCACGTTAATGGCGCCCCGGGCCCCGCCGGGGAACGCGTGCTTCAGGGCATTCGACACGATCTCCGTAATAATCAGCCCGCAGGGAACGGCATCGCTGACGTTGAGCGTCAACCCGCCGCCGTTCACCACAAGGGCAATGCGCGACGAGTCCACACCGTAAGCCACAAAGAGCGATTTTGCCAGGTCCACCGCGTAATCCTGGAACGGGAGCTGGCCCAAGTCCCCTGATTGGTAGAGTCGCTCGTGGATCAAGGACATGGAAACAATCCGGTTTTGACTCTCGAGCACCTCTTTCTCTTGAACGGACCGTCTGAGCTTTTCTTCAATGGCATGCCGCTCCGTGATATCCTGAAGCGTCCCGACGCTCTTCACCGGTCTTCCCGCATCGTCGTAGCGAATTTCGCCGTGAACTTCCACCACCTTGACACGGCCGTCGGGCATCAGCAGATGGTGGATCATCTCATAGGGCTTCCACTGCTCGACCGCCGCTTGAAACGCCGCGGTGATGGACGCCGCGTCTTCCGGGAGAAGCAGACTGCGCGAACGTTGGTAGAGGTCCGGGGACGCCGGGTCGATTTCGAAGATGCTGGCCATTTCATCTGACCACACTAATGCCTTTGTAGCCAGTTCCAGTTCCCAGCTGCCAAGTTTGGCCATCTGCTGCGATTTTCGCAGACGCGCTTCTGATTCGCGGAGAATGGTTCCTGCCTGTAATCGCGCCGAGATATCCCGCATGACAGCCAGAATCCAGACAGAATCGTTCAACCGATAGGATGCGCCGGACACTTCCACGGGCACATGAGATCCGTCTCTGTGCTTCAGCGCAAACTCGCGGACCGGTGTGCCGCCTGAACTTGCGGCGCCGGCAATGCGCTCCTTCACCTGGGAAACGAATTCCGGCGGGATCAACTCGAAGAGACTGCGGCCTATGATGTCTTCAGGTTGGTCATAGCCCAGCATTTTAACCGCCGCCGCATTGACCATGTGAACGACTCCATCTTTGTGGATCCAGATTCCGTCCGGGGAGGCTTCTATGATCGTCCGGCTGCGTTCTTCCGATTCGCGCAAAGTCGCCATCATCTGATAACGTTCCGTAATGTCCGTGCGAATGGCCACATATTGGTAGGGACGACCGTCCGTATCCAGCACGGGAACAATCGCGGTATCCACCCAATATAACGCGCCATCCCGGGCACGGTTACAGATCTCGCCATGCCATACACGGCCGGTCTTAATCGTTTCCCACATGTCACGGAAAAAATCTTTTGAATGCGTTCCCGAATTGATGATTCGGTGGTCACTCCCCACGAGTTGTTCCCGAGAATAACCGGATCGTCGGCAGAAGCTGTCGTTCACATAGATGATTCTGCCTTTGATATCCGTTATGGCTACGTACGAGTGCTGATCGATCGCGTGCTTCAGCGATGCCAGCTCGCTGTTCGTTATCCGCAGCCCATCTTCGATCTTCTTGCGCTCTGTGATGTCACGGTTGATCATCACCACGCTTTCCACTGCGCCGGCCGCATCGAACACCGGAAAGACGCCCACGTCTGAATACTTCCCCCCCCGTTCCAGTTCTATCCGTTCCGGCGCTCCGCGGGAAATCACCTGTTCGATCATGTTGCGGGCCGGGGTTACATCTTTTTCCGGAGCCAGATCTTCCAGCCGAAGGCCCGTCATGTCTGCGCGCCCGTGACGCGCGGACGCGGCTTCATTGTGCACAAGAATCCGGCCGTCGCGGCTCATATGATAGATCCTGTCTGATGTGGCGTTGATGATCGCATGGAGCTGGTTTCTACCGGTCTCCATCGCCGCCCGACCTTCTGCCAATTCCAGCTCGGCAACCTTGCGCTCGGTAACGTCGCGCGTGTTGACGACGAACGCCCGGACATCAGGATCTCCCAGCATATTCATGATGCGGGATTCGATGTAGAATCTCCGGCCGTCCTTGCGCCGGGCCTGCCCCACAAAAACCACTGCACGATCCGGGTGTTCCGCTGCTTCCTGGAATGCCCTACGCAGCTCCGCGGCGCCCTCCGGCGAGAGAAGCTCAAACACGTCTCTCCCCACCCGCTCCGATGCTTTGTATCCGTTCATCCGCTCGCCGCTTGGGCTGACGTAGAGCAGGCGCATGTCCTCACTCACAAGCGCGAGGCCGTCTTGAGCACCGTCATGATCATACCACTCTTGGCGTCCACAGACAAACCGCGAGCGTACCTATGTTTTTCGTAGTAGTACGCAGGGTAACCCCATAGACTCATGGGATGAGAACGCCGCTGGTAGGAAGCGACGGGCGGCAGGGAATTCGCATCAGATGAGCTCCAAGGTCTTCTGTCTGGCGGTTTCTCCCCGCACAATTTGCAGGCGGCTCTTGGGGACGCCAAGGACTTCCGCCATGGCTTCAATGACCGCCTGATTGGCTTTTCCCTCTTGGGCGCGCTCGCGGACGCGGAGCACATAACTTCCGTCAGGATTCTTTTCCACCCCCGGCTTCTTGGAACCGGGTTTGACTGTCACCTGAATCTTCAGTGCTCCTCCGCTGCCGCTCCCACTGACGGCATCACGTTATCCAAGGCTATCGGCTCTTGGTTTTCTTGTGATCCTTTTTCTTCTTCTTATGAGTGGTTGCAAAGGCTTTCTTCTTTTTTCCCGCTGCCGGATGTTCAGCGCGGGCGGGCGCATGGTCGGAGCGCTTTTCCGTGTGTCTGGGTTTTGCGGCGGCATGGTGGCCCGCGCTTCCGGAGTGCGACTTCTTGGGGCCCACCCGGTCGCGGTCTTCCCTCTTGCGGCCATGATATGAATCACGATCCGATCTTCCGCC
>JACPZR010000259.1 GCA_016195395.1 Spirochaetia bacterium | reverse complement strand
GATTTTCCGCGACACGCTCATCGAGCAGGCCGAGCAGGGCGTGGACTATTTCACCATTCACGCCGGTGTCAGGCTGGCCCACATACCGCTCACCGCCAAGCGCGTCCCCGGCATCGTGTCACGCGGTGGCTCGATTCTGGCCAAGTGGTGCCTCGCCCACCACAAGGAAAGCTTCCTCTATACCCACTTCGAAGAAATCTGCGAAATCATGAAGGCCTACGACGTCGCCTTCAGCCTCGGTGACGGCCTGCGTCCCGGCTCGATCTACGACGCCAACGACGAAGCCCAGCTCGGCGAACTCAAGACCCTCGGCGAACTGACCCAGATTGCCTGGAAGCACGACGTGCAGGTGATGATCGAAGGCCCCGGCCACGTGCCCATGCATCTGATTCAGGAGAACATGGAACTGGAGCTGGAACACTGCCACGAGGCGCCCTTCTATACTCTCGGGCCGCTGACCACGGACATTGCGCCCGGATACGACCATCTGACCAGCGCGATCGGAGCTGCGATGATCGGCTGGCACGGCTGCGCCATGCTCTGCTATGTTACGCCCAAAGAACACCTGGGTCTGCCGGACAAAGAGGACGTCCGCCAGGGTGTGATCGCCTACCGGATTGCAGCGCATGCGGCGGACCTGGCCAAGGGCCATCCGGCGGCACAGATCCGCGACAATGCATTGTCCAAAGCCCGTTTTGAATTCCGCTGGAATGATCAGTTCAACCTGTCTTTGGATCCCGAGCGCGCACGCGAGTATCATGATGAGACGCTGCCCGCTGAAGGCGCCAAGAGCGCGCACTTCTGCAGCATGTGCGGTCCCAAGTTCTGTTCCATGCGCATCACGGAAGATGTGCGTAAATATGCAGCAGAGCATGGATTGACGGAAGAAGCCGCCCTGAATGAAGGAATGCAGGAGAAGTCCCGTGAATTCGTGGAATCCGGCGGCGATGTCTACATTAAGCCTTCCTAGGTGATGCGGCCCGTCCTTCGATTTCGCATAGCGTGGGAACGCGCGCGGCGGCTGGAATTCTGGCCGCCGTTTCTGTTTTATCTCCCCTTGGTCCCGTTCTGGATCTACTGGTCCATCCGCTGCCGCGGCTTTGGAACGATTACGGCCGCCAACCCGTCGATCCCGGAGGGCGGATTTGTGGGAGAATCCAAGTCGCAGATCCTTTCACAGAGCCGTTCGGCGCGTGTCCTCCCGTTTGTAGTGATTCAACCGGGAACGGCGGGCGCAGAGGCACACCGCCTAATATTAAAGAAACTTAACTATCCCTGCATTCTCAAGCCGGACGCCGGGCAGAAGGGGTTCGGGGTGGTGCTCGCGCGCTCCAAAAGCGACGTAGAACGTTATCTGAAAGGCGCGCGTGCGCCCTTTATGGCGCAGAAATACCATCAGGGACCCAATGAAGCGGGAATCTTCTACGTGCGCATCCCAGGGGAACCAAACGGCCGGATCTTTTCCATCACCCACAAGATCTTTCCAACCGTCACCGGGGACGGTCACAAAACATTGGAAGGACTGATCCTTGAGCACCCACGTTACAGACTCCAGGCACACGTCTTTCTGACACGGCACCAAAGAGACCTCCATCACGTAGTGCCCAAAGGCCGCACCTTGATCCTTTCGAGCGCGGGCAATCACGCACAGGGCGCACTCTTTAAGGACGGCTCGCACCTGTGGTCAGAGGCGCTCGAGGCTTCCATCGACAAGACGGCCAAGTCGTTTCAACATTTCTATTTTGGCCGCTTCGACGTGCGTTATACGACTCCGGAGGCGCTTCGTAAAGGAACGGGCTACGGCATCGTTGAACTGAACGGCGCCACATCGGAATCTACAAATATCTATGACCCGGATGCGGGACCGCTGTTCGTATATAAGACCCTTGTGCGGCAATGGCGGCTTCTATTCCAGATAGGCGCCGCGAACAAGCAGATGGGTCATGCTACCACGCCGCTCTGGAAGTTGGTTCTGTTATGGCTCGACTTTGTAAAGAATACGGAAACCAAAGAAGTTGCCGGTTCCGGTTTTGCGCTTGATTCTATAAGGCAATGACCGCTTGATTCCCTAAATGAAAGAAAAAGTTATGCGCCTTCTTTCCATTGTTGTCGGCGATCTCAAACACGATTCACTGGAACATCGCTTATTCAACACGATGACCCTGTTCAACGGGATCACGAACATTGCAGGCGCCTTCTCTCTTCTGTATCTCCAAGACTACGGCTTTGTCTTCTACCTCACAATCGGCGCCGGTTTTGTCTTCATTGTATTCTACTTTTTCTCCCGCGTGAAGAGCCTGTACCGGTCGCTCTACTGGCCGTTCATTATGACAATCCAGACCTACCTGATCGCAAACGCTCTGGGAAATGCGGGGTCCATGGGCGGCTCTCACTATTACTTTATTCCTGCGCTCGTCATCGCCACGATTCTTTCGCGGAGCGCCCTCAATACCATCGCCGCCTTTGCAATGTTCGCCGCCACAACGCTCGGCATGCTGTGGATCGAAACAAACCAGCCGGGATGGATCACGCAGTACGCGCACATGGAAGAACGCACTCGTGACGTCTGGGGCAACTACCTGTTTGTGCAGTTCTTCACCGGAGCGTTAGTTCTGATTCTCGTGGCCAACCTGAATAACGAGCGCCGCAAGTCCGACCAGCTTCTCTTGAACGTCCTGCCGGAATCGATTGCTGAAGAACTGAAAAAGCACGACCGCGTGGAACCTCTTCACTACGACAGCGCCACAGTTCTTTTCACGGATTTTGTGGGCTTCACGCAGCTGGCGGAGCGGCTCTCTCCGCAGGCCTTGATTGCCAAGCTGGATGAATGCTTCTCCCGGTTCGACAGTGTGGGTCACAACCACAACATGGAAAAAATCAAAACCATCGGCGACGCGTACATGTGCGTGGGCGGGGTTCCCGTCGCCAATCACACACATGCTGTGGACGCGGTCCTCATGGCTCTCGAAATCCGTTCCTTCATGGAACAGATGAAGATCGTAAGCGAGCAAGCCGGCCTCCCATTCTGGGAGCTCCGCGTGGGGATTCATTCGGGACCGCTCGTGGCGGGCGTCATTGGAGAAAAGAAATTCGCTTATGACGTCTGGGGAGACACGGTGAATACAGCCAGCCGGATGGAGTCATCGGGTGAAAAGGGCCGCATCAATATCTCCGGCGCCACGTATGAATTGGTGCGCAATTTCTTTTCCTGCGAGCATCGCGGGCGAATTGCCGCCAAGAACAAGGGTGAAATCGACATGTACTTTGTGACCGGGATTAAACCTGAATTCACCCGCGGACCCGGGGGACTTATTCCAAACGATTCTTTCTGGGTCCTCTACGAAAACCTCCGGAAGTCATAACGCGCCGATTGAGAGCGACTCCAGGGCATCCGGAAGACGGGCAATCTCGTCGATGAGAGCTGCCGCCCCCAGAAGCTCATCCGCAGATCCGTGGCCGTAGGTACATCCCACAAACCTCACGTTATTCGAGAGAGCTGCGTCCCTGTCCGCGGCCCGGTCACCCACAACAACAGCCTGCCCCGCCGCAATGCTGTGGCGCACGAGCGTATCCTGCACCAGTTCCACCTTGTTCTTGATCCGCACGTTGTCGAGTACGGGGATCTCATCAAAACAGCTGATGGTCTCATTGGCTTTGAGAATGGCTTCCACGTAACGGAAGCGGCCGTTACTGGCCGCAAAGATCTTGTAGCCGGCGCCGCGGATGGCGCGGAGAGTTTCCGTCACTTTCGGGTAATGCTCACCCTCGCCTGCGCCGATCCGTTTGACGAGATTGTCGAGTACCCGGTTACTGAGGAGGCTCCTTTCTTCGTCCGTCAGATCGGGGGCCAGGTTTGAAAAAATAGTAACCACAGGTTTTCCGATCTGCTGCATGATCTCCGGGAGCGTGGGAAGCACTGCGGGCCTTCCGCGCTCTTCTTTCATGCGGGAGAATTCGTCGCCGTAGACCTGGTGGATGATGCCCTCGCTCGAAAAGAGGGTGCCGTCCACATCAAAGAGAACGGCTTTGATCCGCAGAGATTGTCCGTCAGTTTTCGTCACCAGCTGCCTCCGACAGGTCGAATGATTCAATAAATTTCTCGATGACTTCGATGTGGTCTTTCTCCGGATTGTTGAACTTGAGGTCCACCTCGTAGAGGTGCTCGTCAAACAGGTGGAAGTCGAACACCTTGAGCTCAAAATCGGGAAGTGTAATGATGATGTTCTCTGTGTGAATGTCGAGAATCAGCTTTTCATTCACAGCCAGCTCTTCCGTGAATTTGATCAGCCTTCTGAAATCCTCGGTGATCTTGACGAGCACCTTTTTCTTAATCCGTCCAAAACGGCCGCTGTCGAACTCGAAATCAAACTTGGGGGAAAGGCGGCGCGCCATGAAGTTCTGATCCGCTGCTTTTCCCGCGCGCGCAAATTCTTTCAGGTGCTTACCCACCAAAAGAATCTGGCTGTCCATGGGCGTCATCGATTCCGTATGCCCCTCGCCAATGAACGCCTTGCGGTAACGCACACCCATGAAGAAACGGGTGGGAAGCACCAGCTCCGGCAGAGCCTTGCGCACGCGCCAGTAGTGATAACGTTCCATTCCCAGCCGGTTGAACTTGAAGCGCAGACGGTCTCTCTGGTAGGACGACTTGCCGCGTTTTGAAAAATTCCACAGTTCCAGTTCATCCGGCGTAAAAAAACGGTCGGGGTGGGCGTCCACCTCGCGGAACATGGAACCAAAAAGCGGGTCTGAGGGAAGAACGTCCTTTGAAACCTTGATGACTTCACGCCACGGCAGACGGTACACAAACTTGTATGATCCGCGGCCGATGTACTCTTCCCCGGATAAAGGCATAAAATCTTCCAAGTGTTCGCGTCCGTACTTCATGCCGATCCGGAAAACGTGCGAAACGGGAAACAGACGCTCATAGAGACGCCTCGGCAGAGACGACTGGCGGAGTTGGAAGTCTACCGGGAGCTGGTCGCGCGCGGGAGCCAGGCGCTCGCGCGCCTTCTGAAAGGCCTGGTTCATCCCGTCATCGCTGAAGCTGTCGATGATCGAGCGCATCATGGTTCCGGCTTCGGCGCTGGTGTCAGCGAGCATCTTGCGTGTGTCGTCCACGCGCTTCTGCACGCGTTTGAAAATATCCCGGAATTCCATCGGCATGATCAGCGATCTTTGAAGAGTTTGGCGTAGGCGGCAAGCGTCATTCGAAACGTGGACTGGTAAGAAAAGCGCTGTACAGCGGTCTTGTTGTAGGCGCCAAATCGGGCGCGGCGCTCGGCATCCCGCAGAAGCAAGGCCATGGACGCCGCCAATGCCTCCGGATTTCTGGCCGGACTCAAAAGCCCGCCCTTTTCGTTTTCGATCATTTCCGGAAGCCCGCCGCCGTCCGTGCACACAACAGGAAGGCCTGCCGCCATGGCATCAAGCACAGCGGTGCCCAGCCCCTCTTCTTTGGAAGACATCACAAACACGTCAAAGGCGGACAGAAACGCCGGCACATCCCGCCGAAATCCAGTGAATCGGACAAGATGGGATATGCCCAGCTGTGCCGACAAGGCTTCCAGAGAGAGGCGGAGCTCGCCCTCCCCCACAATAAACACACGGAAACCCGACAAAGCCTGGTCCTTCATGCAACCTACGGCGCGGAGAAGCGTTGCCTGGTCTTTGTGATCGACGAGCGCCGCCACATTCCCAAAGAGAATTTCGTCCCCCGGAACACCGAACTCGCCGCGGATCACTGACCTGTCCGGGAGCGACCGGAGTCGTTCCGGGTCAATCCCCGAATACGCAATCTCAATGTGCGACGCGTCAATGCCGTCTTGGACCAGAATCTTCCGCACATTGTCAGAAATTGCCAG
>JACPZR010000072.1 GCA_016195395.1 Spirochaetia bacterium | reverse complement strand
TTGACCACGCGGAACATGGTGTATGTAACGGCGCCCGGGTCATTGAGACGATTTCTCAACTGTCGCGCTACGGCTTGGATTTTGAGAAAGTCGCCTTCTGCGTACAGCTTCAGGGCTTCGTCGGGGGTAAGGCGTCCGCCTTCCAACACCTTACGTAAGATGTCGTCCGTGGAATCCTGGGTGAAATACTCGGGGTGCATTGTCACAGGACATTTTTCCCCGCGCACAACATGGCGATAGCTTTTTTCTAGACATGCGGTTATGGTTGCGCGGTTTGGCCCGTAGTGGAGGCATACGAGCCTTCGCAAAACCTAAGGAGTCCGGGGTACAGAATGTTCAACTCTACGGATATCATTACAAACATCTTTCATTTGGTTATTTTTGTCGGCGCGATCACAGTGTTTGCGCGGGCAGTACTCTACCGGATCGGCCTTGTCCGCAAGGGCCAGAAAGTAGACAAGATCGCTCCTCTCGAAGGTAAATTGCGGTCTTTCCTCCTATACGTAGTATTTCAAAAGAAACTCTTCAAACACCCCGCGCGTGGTGTGATGCATGCCCTGATCTTCTACGGCTTCGTGGCGTATCTCTTCCACACGGGAAGCCAGATGATTGCGGGAAATGCCTGGGCCGTCTTCAAAGCCAACGGTGTGGATCCCTACGCGTTCCTGATCCCGGATTACATGGAGTTCCTGTCGTTCAAGGGGAACCAAGCCCTGATCATCATGGCCGGCTTGATTGCCGCCATCGGCCTCGTATTTCTGGCCCACAATAAGATCAAGCTCGGCAAACGTGCCCTGACAGACCAATCCCCGGCAGCACAGTGGGCGTTCCTGATTGTCCTTCTGGGACTTCTCGGCGGCGTCTTTGGCGTGGCCGTGGCCTCCGGGTCGCACACGTATGAAGCTGTGGTTCAGTTCTTCTCTGTATTCGTTTTGATCGGCCTTGCCTACTTTGCAGGGCGACGCTGGATCCTTCATTCAGACGGCCTGACCACTCCGTCGCCTGAGTCGGCCATCGTCATGTACCTGATTGGAACGCTGATGCTTTCAACGCTCGCAAGCAGCGCGGCCTCTGCCGTGCTCGATGGCGGCAAACATGCAAGCATCATCTCTGTGGGCACCGCGTCCATCCTCAAAGCGATGGGCATGACAGAAACATCAGACGCGGTAGCTGTGCAACACTTCAGCTGGTGGCTCCACCTCTTCACGGTGTACGTATTCATGATGTATGTGCCCACGGCCAAACACGCGCACCTGCTCTTTGCGCCCATGAACTACTTCATGGCACGCACCGGCCCGCGCGGACAAATGCGGAACATGGATCTGGAAAACGCGACCGTCTACGGCGCTGCCAATCTGAACGAACTGCCGTGGACCAGCCTGCTCGACGGCCTTTCCTGCATCGAGTGCGGACGCTGTACGGTGGAATGCCCGGCCAACCGCACGGGCAAGCCGCTCGATCCACGCAAGATCATCGTTGATATCAAACATGCAACGATGGAACACCGCAAAGCCCTGGAAAAAACAACGGACGAAGCAGCAGAACCCTCTCCGGTCTTGGGCGACCCGTTCATCACGGACGAAGAAATCTTCTCCTGCACCTCCTGCTACGCCTGCGTGGAAGCCTGCCCGGTTGGAAACAACCAGCTGGAAGCCATCATGGAAATGCGCCGGAATTTGGTTCTTGTTGAGAGCCGCTTCCCGTCGGAACTGCAGCTTGCGTTCAACAACATGGAAAAGAACTCCAACCCGTGGGGCGTCGCTGCCCACACGCGTGCGGACTGGTGCGCGGACC
>JACPZR010000258.1 GCA_016195395.1 Spirochaetia bacterium | reverse complement strand
GATCCGCGCCCAAGGGGAAGACGGCCGCGGACCGTGCCGCAAAGAAGGCGGTCACCCCTCCAAAGAAAGCGGCGAAGAAGACAGGCGCTCCGGCCGGTAAGAAGCGAGCTGCGGGAAAAGGAACGCGGCCCGGCCGGCGTTAAACGGATTGCGGTTCTATGGCGGCCGTTCTTGTCGGGGACTTGTGGTCCCGGATCCGCTGTCGCAAATCCTGCAGCACATTCATGTAAAAAATGTACGCGTCGTGCGGGCTTTGGTACGGGCTGAAGTATTTGTGCACATCCCCGTCGTTGAAATACTTGGTACACATATAGTAAAAATGGTCCGACGTCTGCAGCTTTCTGAAAATATCGAGCAGGCCGGGGTCCCCCGTGGCATAGATATCATTCTCTAGTTCAAAGAGAGCCTGGATGGCCTGGGTCTGCATGCTGTTGCCCAGCCAGGCAGAAACGTCACGCTCCATGTCCGCCCATGAGATGGGAGTATCTGTATCGATTTCTCCCACGGTAGGCTTGGCGTTTGCGGCCGCGGTTACGGTCCGGAACCTGAAGTCCTTGTGACGCATAACGCGCTCCGGCACAGCTTTCATGAAGTTAAATATTCCGGTTTCTTCCCATTGGTGTTCTCCAAACGTTTCAAAGTCCATGAACAGGTTGACCGTGGTTCCATCTCCGGCAATATTATGCACCCAGCTGGTCCATTTTTCTGTGGTCAGCGGGTATTCCTTCCAAGTCTTCTGTCCAAATCGGAAGGCAATGTCATCTGACAGCTTATAGTTTTTGAGCATGCACTTGATGTTGGGTGAGTATTTGGGCCTGTACACAAAGTTGGGGCTGCGCCATCCGAGCACACGTTCTGCTCCTTCCATCATGATGGCGCTGAACCCCATATCCGCGGCCAGCCATGCGATGTGGTTGGAATAGACAAGCTCCGTATTGCGGAACGATACAGGGACCACGCCGAACTCCGTGCGCATCAGGTCGATGTGCTTCTTGACCTGCGCCCGGAATTCTCTCTCTGAGAAGAGGCTTGAAAGAGAATGGTAGTATGTCTCGGCCAGGAATTCCACGTTTCCCGTTGCCGCCAGTCGCTTAAAGTTGTCCAAGACCTCGGGATACCATGCCCGGAACTGCTCAATGGCCGTGCCTGTGATCGATAACGTGAACTTAAAGTCGCTTCCGTATTTTTTGCAGAGGTCCAGGAGCAGATTGGTCATGGGAAGATACGACTTCTCACCCACTTTCCTGATGATGCGTCTGTTCTTGTCATCGTCCAAGTAATAGGGGTTGGACCCGATTTCAAAAAAGCCGTAGGGTCTGATCCTGAACGGCTGGTGGACTTCAAAATAGAAGCAGACGGAGATCACGCTGGAAGCACGGATTGCGCCGCACGAGTGTCAAGGCCGATTTTCACTTGGGCCGTCTGTGAATAGTCAGGCGCTTGTCACGCGCCGGCGCTGGTCTTCGCGTACATCACCCGGGTTGCTTTCTTTCGGATTTCTTCCGCCGCCGCAAAGAAAAGGGTGAACGGCACAATGAAAAGCCAGACCATTGGGCCGGGCGGCGCTGTGTCAAAAAGCGCATTCCCCAGGGGCGTGTATGCGATCAAACCCAGGAGAACCGCTTCCCAGAGCACGCCCAAAAGAATCAGTCGGTTGCCGCCAAGGCCCACAGAAAACAGAGAGCGCCGGTGGCTCCTGCAGAGAAAGACGTTCACGATCTGCAGAAGGATGATCGCTGTGAGGCAGGCCGTCGTTGCTTCCTTGTACATCAAATCCGTTGGCGCAACCATCTGTCCGTACACCCAGCCGCCGGCGTGAAGAACCACAAAGAATGCCGCCAACGACACCGCCGCCTCGAACAATCCCAGAAACAAATACGCCCGCAGAGCCAGCGGAAGGGACAACAGCGCTTCATCTCGAGGCCGTGGGGGACGGTTCATGATGTCGGGTTCGGGGTCTTCCACTCCCAGTCCCAGCGCCGTCATGGAATCGGTGCCCATGTCTACGGAGAGCATTTGGATGGGCGTCAGCGCCAGAGGAATTTTGAAGAGCACAAAGCCCAGATAAGGCACAAGCTCAGGAACGTTATGTGCCAGGATGTAGGTGAGAAATTTACGGATGTTGTCGAAAACCGCGCGTCCCTCTTCAATGGCGGATACGATTGTGGCAAAGTTGTCGTCCAAGAGGATCATGTCGGAAGACTCCTTTGCAACGTCTGTCCCGGAACGACCCATAGCGATTCCCACATGCGCGCTTTTCAGCGCCGGCGCGTCATTCACACCGTCACCGGTGACGGCTACAATGTGGTTCTTGCGTTTCAGGGCCTCCACGATCCGCATTTTCTGTTCCGGTGACGCGCGCGCAAAGATGAGGTCGGGCTTATCGAGCGCCATCTGCAGCTGCACGTCGGATAGGTTGTCAATGTGCGAACCCGCGATCGTCACGGGGTGCTGGGACGAAAGGCCGATCTGGCGGGCGATGGCGGCCGCTGTGGAAGGATGGTCGCCCGTGATCATGATAACGCGGATGCCGGCCGTTCTACATTTCTGAATAGCGCCTGCCACCTCCGGTCTAGGCGGGTCGTCGAGCGCGGCCAGTCCCGTGAACGTCATGTCCACCTCAAGGGATGGCACGCCGGCCGGCTTTCCTGTCGCGATGTCCAATGCAGACGGGGATTCTAAATTCTTATATGCAAAGGCGAGCACGCGGAGACCGGATTGAGACATAGATTCCACAACGCTGACGATCTGGCTCCGGAGCGTGTCGTCCAAGTGCATAACACGGCCGCTCATCAGTATGTTCCCGCACAGAGGGAGCACGGATTCAGCGGCGCCTTTACAGTAGAGGCTGGTTTGATGATCCTCCGTGTAAATGGTGGATAACCGCATTCGGTGCGCATCAAAGGGGATCTCACCAACGCGGACGGCCTCAGGCTGCGGCCGATAACGGCGCTGCAATTCTAACAAGGCAATTTCCATGGGATCACCCAGATACGTGCGACGGCTTGCTTCCGCGCTTTCCCGCAGATCATGACAGAGACCGGCCGCCTTGAGAAACGGCTCGTAGTGATGTGCAACGTTCTCTAGGGTATCCGCTGCGTACGTCTCTCCGCCGAGCCAGACTTCGCGGACATGCATCTTGCTTTCCGTGAGTGTCCCCGTTTTGTCCGTGCAGATGACTGTCACAGAGCCCAGTGCTTCCACCGCGGGGAGGTGTCTGATCAGCACGTGCTTGCGCGCCATT
Organism: Spirochaetia bacterium; assembly: GCA_016195395.1. Next base: position 1,703 of record JACPZR010000258.1, on the reverse strand, counting down.
TTCTGTGCGGCGAGAACCAAGGCCAGGGTCAGCGTAGGCAGAAGTCCTTCTGGGACCATTGCAACGATGATACCGATGGCCAGGATGAAGTCGTTCCAAGGCGCAATGCCCACAAACCAACCCGCTGCAAAAAATGCGACCCCGATCCCAAGCGCCAGCCGGACAATCCAGCGGCTCAGTCGCGCGAGCTCTACCCTGAGAGGAGAAACGGCCCGCTGTGTCTGGGACAGTTGGGCGATGGTTCCAAAGTGCGTGCGGCTTCCTGTGGCGATAACGAGCGCACGACCCCGTCCAGAAACGACGGAGGTTCCCGCCAAGAGAATGTTGGTGCTGTGGAGCAGTTCATGTGCGGGGCAGGCGTCCGGTATCCGGGCAACGGGAACGGATTCTCCCGTTACGGAAGCGTTATTGACAAGCACTGAAAAGCCGTCTATGAGCCGGCAGTCCGCCGGAACGTTTGCGCCTTCTTCCAGGCAGATGATATCGCCCGGCACCAGCCCATCCGCGCTCACACGTTCGATGACGCCGCCGCGCAGAACCTCTGTTTCCAAAGGGAGCAGGCGCAACAGCGCCTCCAATGTTCTCTCGGCGCGCTGTTCCTGCCAGAAAGAGAACGCGCCGCTGACTAGAATGACGATGACGATCGCCACCGCCAGTCGCAGCATCCCCTGTCCGGGAGCCTGCCACTCGGCCAAGAGGGATAACGCGGCCGCGATCCAGAGAATGATGGCGAAGAAGTGGGTGAATTCCTTGAGAAACCGGATCAGTGTGGATTCGTTGTGCGCTCTCTCAATGCGGTTGGGACCGAATTCCCTGATGCGCTGTGCCGCCGTTGCTTTCTCTAATCCTTGGGGCCCGGATCCAAGGCTCCGGACGGCTTCTTCCACACTCAGTTGGTGGATTCGCATAGCCGCTGGTTCCCGCTACCAGCCTTCCCGAAGCGCCCCGGCCAGTTGATAGTATACGATCTCCAATTTGCGTGCCGTATCTTCCCACGTTAAGCGACTTGCCTCTGACCGCCCTGATTCACTCAAGGTCCGGCTGAGAGCCGCATCCGTCAGAACAGCAATCATTTTTTCCGCAAGCTCTTCAACGTTCCAAAAGTCCACCTTGATGCAGTTGGCAACCACTTCGCTGACGCCGGACTGCCGTGAGACAATCACCGGCACACCGTGCATCATCGCCTCAAGCGGGGAGATCCCGAACGGCTCAGAGACGGAGGGCATGACATAGAGGTCGCTCATGGCGTACATCTGCCGCACCTGGTCCCGGTCAAGAAAGCCTGTGTAATGGAAATACTTGCCGATTCCCAGGTCTGCCGCCAATTCGATCATGCGGCGGTACATGTCTCCGGTGCCCACCATCACGAATCGAACGTTAGGCGCGTGTTCCACGACAATCTTGGCGGCGCGGACAAAATAATCCGGTCCTTTCTGGAATGTGATCCGGCCCAGGAATAGGACGATTTTTTCCTGCACGGGCTTGCGTACTTCGAAAACCTCTTCCGGAATCTCAAAGTCGATGGCGTTGTGAACGGCGGTGATCTTTGAGGGATCCACTCCATAACGTTCAATGAGAATGCTTCTGGTGTAATTGCTGACAGTGACCACCGCCGTTGCCTTGTGGAACGCCTGTCTCTCCAGATCATAGATATAGGCGTTCACATTCTCGCCGCTGCGATCAAACTCCGTAGCGTGTACGTG
>JACPZR010000262.1 GCA_016195395.1 Spirochaetia bacterium | reverse complement strand
GTGATGGAGCCGGCGTCCGTCACCTGACGCTCGCCTGTTCGTCCGCAAGTGACCAGTTCCCGGTCTATGTATCCCAGAAAGACTCGGTCAAATCGTATCTAGCAAAAGACAGCAAATCCTATCGTTTTATTGTGACCGATGAGAGCACCCCGCGGATCGATCTGGTCACCCTCAAGGGCCGCAACGCAGAGTCGCAGATTCTGGTGCTGCATCCCGAGCGGGCGCCGGAAGCCCCCCAAGCTAAGGCCGGCGTGGATCCTGGAAAGGTGAGGGCCAACGACCTCCTGGCCGCGGGCATGGCAGGGGAGAGCGCCCAAAACGCCGTCTTTATTGCGCGTGTACACTTACGGAATCTGGACCTGCCTAAAATCCGCGAGCTCATCATGGAGCGGCCCTTGGCGAGCGAAGAGGTGATGTTCATCCGCACCTTTCTCCAAATCATGATTAAAAATGAGCATAATAAGCCGGAGTTGGTGGGCGTAAAGGGAGAGCTCCAGAAGCTCGATGAGATCTGCCGCTTGGCCTCGCTCGTCGAATCTACAGACCGCACGTTGTTCGACATCGAACTGGACAAGGGCGTGGCGCCGTCGATCGCCAAGGACATGGCGAAGTTTGTGGCCGCCAAGCGGGGCAGGGCCACCAGCAAGGACGATGAGATCTTGTTTTGGGAGTGGGAGTACCGGCTGAATAAGATGGCCGGGATCGCGGCAGCTCAATAGCCCGTCATTTGTATAGTCATTTAACACACAAAAATTGTGCAAAATTAGTTGACAAGTGCCGAAAATGCCTAATTATTAGGCAGATATGTTCTGGGCAGCAGTACTTACGGCGGCTATCGACGTGTCGGCAATGCCGGCCCGCGAACTAGCACGTGTACCGTCGCCGCAGGTCCAAGCACAGACGGCGGCCCTGTCAGTAGGGCAGGCGCTGAAGCATGAGTCACAGCGCGTCGTATCCGGCACCGTTAACACTAATTCGCAGTTCGATGCCAGCTGGCGCCGTGGGGACGACTCCTTTTCACCTTCTTCACGTGGGTCGCTCGTTAACGGTCAGGCTGCAGGTCACGATGCGATGGCGGCGAACGCGGATCGGACGTTCGACGTCGCCCAAGGGGTGATCTTTTTCTCTGTGTGCTTCTCGGCCGGCGCACCCAAGCCGCAGGCGGGCGACAATATCACCGCCGAACACTCGCCCATCATCATGCCCGATCCCCGTGCAGAATCCCGGCATTCTCTTACATATGTGTCCATGCGTACGTCGCTGCGTCTGCCCAGTATTGGTCACCGGGGAGCTAGGTCGGGCCTTGATTCTCTCCTGCCGGCGTGGGCCTCCGCAGGCGAACGCGTGCACCCCTTCATCCAACAACATGCCGTTCTAGGCGCCCATAGTGCGCCCTTGACGCCCTGCGTTGGGCCGGCGTTCCTGGCAGTGGCCCGCTCGTTTGCGCTCGCAGGGCAGGGGACCACTCCCATGGCCCCTTCGACACTAACCCGCGCCCCGACTACGGATATTGTCTTGGCGTCCGTGCCCCAAAGCCGATTTAGCCGCGCCTAATTAGAGTATTCTAAATCATCGTCCCTGCGCCCCACGCCAGCGTCATCAGCCTTTTCTCCCCCCCGTATGAGCCGAAAAGCGTTTGCCGCGCGGGGTATTTTGCAAAATCTTGGCCTGAAATCATGTCACGCGGCAGCCACGGCACATCCAAGCTACTTTCCGCCATGCGGAAGATGGTCAGAGAGGTAAACGATCAGGAGATCTGTCGTCGCCTTGAGATTCTCATGAATTCCGAGAAGGAAGATATTGCGCTTCCTTTGATCCGCCGTGTCCTTGAAATGCCGCCCGATTTCGACGCGCGGGAAGTGCCTGAACCTTACACACAGTACGTGAAGCACTACATGTACATGATCAAGCGCGAAACCAGGGACAAAAACAAAGAGCGTACTGTCGAGACTCCGGCCGCCTCAAAAGAGACCTCGACCGACTCATCCGCAGCGCCCCCCGCCGGCGCCGCAAAAAAAGCTGAGCCCAAGAAAGCCGCGAAATCCTCTTCCTCCGCACGCAAATCCAAGGCGAAGTAGCCGCACCGCAATTCGCCCGGCTCGCTTCGTTCATCACTTACTTAATCTTTGTCACAACAGCCATAACAGCAGTCCCAGCCGCGCCATCCTCTCACAGCGCGCTGGCACTTGCGCCAGACGGACCGCCCCGCTCACGCTGAAACCAACCGCGCATCTGCCCAAACGACGGCCCACCAAGCCTGGGCCAAGCAACCGATCTGCCACCCCTATAGCACTTAAATAACTGCCCAGTATTAACCACTAACTGACCCGCACTGCCACGCCTCGGGCGCTTCCAAGCCTCGATGACGAATCTCTGGCGCCAATAATCCGGCAATTAATGCCCCCGCGGTCCCCGCAGTGCCCCGCCGGCGCCACTGTCGTCGACCTGAGCTCCTACTGTGCGATTCCCCAATGATAGCGTGCACCCATCCTTCGGCAGGGATCAGCCATCGCGCATTCTCTGGCCAGTCCCCAATTATGAGCACCAGCGGTCCTCGTAACGCAAAGAGTACAAGCCCAACAAACGGCGGATAGACTTGCGCGCACGGACCATCGCGCATCGGGGCAGGGTGGATGGATGGCGGCTTATAAACGCCAGACTTTCGGCACCGCCGAGTGGGCGGGCTTCGACAGGCCCGGATTTTGATTGAAAAGGGCGGGCGGGAGGCCAATTCGAGAGAATATGTACCGACAAACTGTCATGCACATGTCGGACAAGCGACGCATGACAAGCTGGCGCCTTGGCGGCAATGTCGGACACGGACGGGCGCCGTCACGGCTGGGCCGCGGCACCGCGATGTGGCAAAAGCGGGCCCGTTGGCCGGATGGCTTGGTTGAAGTGATTAAAAACAGGCATAATGAATAAGTATGGGGGCGTGCAATGGCTGAAGTAATACGTTTGAGGGTGCGGTGCCATGCATGCGGCTACCAGATCGAAGGGTCGGCTAAGTATGGGCGCGGCCACTATGTACAGGAAGGCGTGCCGTTTGAGTTTGTGGCTACCGGCAAGTTGGAGTCGACAACCAGCCGGAAAGTAAAGGCTGAAGTGACCGCGGTGTGCCCAAACTGCACGGTGAAGAATAAGTACACGATATGATGATTAATGAGCAGTGGACATGGTTATGTCTCGTTATCAATAGCGTGTGATATGGGCGTAAGCGATGCTTGGTTTACGGCGAATTGGCTGGTTGAGTTGCGATGGTATGGGTGGTGGAATTGTGGTCGCCTAAATGTCTTGTTTGAAATGCCCGTATGCGTATTGGGCAAAAGAATGGAGGATTCTGGCAGGCGGCGCGTTGGGCGGAGGTGACTCCAGAGCTTACCACGAGGATCCGCCGCGCGAAGTTGAACACATTGGCTCTGGACATTGGGGAGCCGCTTTTAGAATTGTTTTTGGCACAGGAAGGGCCGGCCGTGAAGTGGACCTAGCATGAGCAAAGCGGGAAATTTGGAAGGCGCTGAAGCGTCAGAAAAGTCGGGAAGCGGCAAAGCGCCCAAGGTGAAAACGAAGTTTCCCGTGAGCACCATGCGGCACAGCGCGGCGCACGTGCTGGCTCAGGCGTTGCGGCAGAGGTATGGGACGGTGCAGCTGGCGATTGGGCCGGATACCGAGTCGGGCTTTTTTTATGACGTGATTGTGGACCCTCCCGTGAAGGCGGAGGATTTGCCGGACTTGGAACGCCGGATGAAGAAGATCGGCAAGCTCGCGCAGAAGTTTGTGCGCTTTGAGCTGCCGATTGACGAAGCGATCGAAAAACTGGCCAAAGAGGACCAGCCGTTCAAAGTGGAAATGGCCAAGGACCTGAAGTCCAAGGGCGAAACAGTGCTTTCCTTCTATAAGAATGTGGGGGGCGGCAAGGATGAGGCTGCCTTCATCGACATGTGCGCGGGGCCGCACGTGGAGAAAACAAATGAGCTCGGCGCCTTCAAGCTGGTCAGCGTCTCCGGCGCATATTGGCGCGGGGATGCAACGGGGCCGCAATTGCAGCGGATTTCTGGCATTCTTTTTGAGTCCGACGAGGAGCTGAAGGCTTACGAATACATGGTGGAAGAGGCCAAGCGCCGCGACCACCGTCGCCTTGGGACGGATTTAGAGCTTTTCACCACATCGGAACAGATTGGGCCGGGTCTCATTCTCTGGCTTCCACGTGGCACCGTGGTGCGGGATCAGCTGGAAGACTGGGCGCGTGAGACGGAAGAGAGAAACGGGTACGTCCGTGTCAGCACCCCGGTGATCACCAAGGAGTCGCTTTTTTACACGAGCGAGCACCTTCCGCATTACAAAGAGTCCATGTTCCCACCCATCCAGATGGACAATGAGAACTACTACATCAAGCCGATGAACTGCCCGTTCCATCACACCATTTTCAGCATGCGTCCACGCAGCTATCGTGAACTCCCGCTCCGCTTGGCCGAGTACGGCACATGCCACCGCTACGAAGATTCAGGGGCGCTCTTTGGCCTCATGCGTGTGCGCGCTATGACCATGAACGATGCGCACATCTACTGCACTGAGGATCAGGCGGTGGAAGAATTCGTTTCTGTGATGAAACTGCACGAGTATTACTACAAGATCCTCGGGATCAAAGAGTACTGGATGGAGCTCTCGCTCCGCAATCCAGCGAATGACAAATACCACGGCGATGAGTCCATGTGGAAGCGTGCCGAAGAACTGACGCGCCGGGCCATGGACGTGTCCGGGATCCAATACAAAGTCGAAAACGACGGGGCGGCTTTCTACGGTCCCAAGCTGGACTTCCAGATCAAAAGCTCCATCGGCCGGACGTTTACGGTGAGCACCTGTCAGCTGGACCTATTCATGCCCCAGAAGTTCGATCTCAAATATGTGGACAAAGACGGCGCCACCAAGCGCCCGGCATGCATCCACCGCAGCCCTTTGGGCACTCACGAACGATTTGTGGGCTTTCTCATTGAGCACTTTGCGGGCGCGTTCCCGTTGTGGCTTGCGCCGGAGCAGGTGCGGATTCTTCCGGTGGGCGAAGATCACCAGGAATACGCGCGGAAACTGGAGCAGAGCCTCCGTAACGAGCGCATCCGCACGCACGTGGATGATTCCGCTGAAACGTTAGGCAAGCGCATCCGGAACGCGGAGAAGATGAAGATTCCGTACATGCTGGTAGTGGGGGACAAAGAAATGGAATCGGGCCGGCTGAACGCCCGGAACTACTTCACTGGAGAGCAGCGGGAATGGGAGTCGGCAGCGTTTGTGGCGGCTCTCAAAGAAGACATTGCGTCTAAGCGCATCCAGGAGATTGTGAAGAAGGGTCAGGCTTGAGTTTTGTCGATCCGCTGTTCATATTCTTTCTAGCTCTCGTTATCCCTGTCCACCACGCCCTGCGCCGCGGGTTTGAGAGCCCGTGGCCGTTTCTCTTGTTTCTCCTGGCGGTCTCGTCGTTTTTTTATGCGCTGTTATACCCGCCGCACCTGGCGCTGCTGTTTCTTTCCAGCCTTGTGGCGTGGGGTGGGGCGCGGCTCCTTCGTCCGGAGGTGATGCCGGATGGCGCAGGTTTGGGCGGTGGGTTTTCCAACGGGCGCTTGTACGCGGTGGGCGTGATTCTGATCCTTCTGCCGCTGGCCTATTTCAAGTACTACAATTTCATTCTGGAGAGTCTTGCCTTCACCGGCCTCCACGCCCCCAAAAGCGCCTTTGTTCTGCCGCTGGGGATTTCATTTTTCACGTTTCAGAATATTTCCTACCTGACGGATGTTCACCGGGGGACGGTGGCCCCTGAGCGCAACTTCATCCGCTATCTGTGTTACATAACGTTTTTCCCGCATGTTCAAGCGGGGCCGATCATGACAGCCCGCGAATTTCTGCCGCAGCTCTACACAAAAAAGGAGATTTCGCGGGAGGACCTGGGTGACGGGATGTTTTACCTGCTCGGCGGCTACTTAAAAAAAGCCGTGCTGGCGGACCGACTGGCCGCCGTGGCAGACCCGGCCTTTGCGGCTCCCGGCGCCGCTGACGGGCCCGGGCTTCTGGTGGCGGCGCTCGCTTACAGCCTCCAGATTTACTTTGATTTCAGCGGTTATTCCGACATTGCCATTGGTCTGGGGCGGCTTCTGGGCTATCGGATCCCCGAGAATTTTCTTTTTCCGTACTCGGCCGGGAGCATCCGCGAGTTCTGGCGGCGCTGGCACATAACGTTATCCTCCTGGCTGCGGGACCACATCTATATTCCGCTGGGCGGAAGCCGGCACGGCGCATCGCGCACGGCTTTGGCCTTGTTTGCCACCATGCTTTTGGGCGGCCTCTGGCACGGGGCGCACTGGAACTTTGTGATCTGGGGAGCTGCGCACGGCCTTCTTCTGGGTATGGGTCGCCTTTGGGGGAAAGCGCTCGGTCGTGGTGGCAGCGCGGGTGCGAGTTCGGGTGTGATCGCAGGGGTCGGAGTGGGCATTGGGGAGGCGGGCCGCAAGGCAGAAAAGATTTTCCAGCGGATTCTTTCATATAACGTTTACGCGCTGGAATTCAGGCTGGAGTTTCTTTCGGTCACAATCGGTCTTTTGACAACGTACCTCTTTGTGCGTTCGCTAT
>JACPZR010000261.1 GCA_016195395.1 Spirochaetia bacterium | reverse complement strand
ACCGGCGACATTATGATGCTCAACTGGCGGGGAGAACTCATGTTTGCCGGCCGGGCCAAAGATACCATCGCTTTGGCGGGCGGAGAGAACATTGAGCCGGTTCCCATTGAAGACAAGCTCGTGAGTTCTCAGTTCATTGATCAGGTAATGGTTGTGGGCGATGACCGAAAGACGCTCGGCGCTTTGATTGTGCCTAACTTTGAACGCGTTCACCAGGTATTGCACGGAGTGGCCAAGGATCCCAAAAATTGGAACGTTGACAAAACGGTGCGCGATCTCTTCCGGAAAGAAATCTCCACGCTCGTCTCGCGTGACACCGGCTTCAAATCGTTTGAGCTGGTGCCTGCCAACTGCTTCTACATTGTGCCGCGTCAGTTTGATCCCGATACGGAGATGACGCGGACCCTCAAAATGAAGCGGCCCGTTATCAAAGAGCACTTCGCGAAAGAAATCGACATGATGTATCGATAGTGCCGCGGGAGGCGCTGCGGGAAACTGTTTGCCATTTGGCGGCAGTACGCACAGCTCGGCCATGCGTGTACTGATTGTAGGGGCTGGAAGCGTTTCGGGCGGGGCGGCCGTTGACGCGGCCGAGTCTTTGGGCGCTGAGATCATCACCACCACCAGCCGCGATACTGACCTTCCGCGTTGTTCCCACACCATTCACGGGATCGACCTGGAAGATCCCCGGGCCGTTGACAAGATCCTTGCGGACAGCGAGCTGTGCAGGGCTCCCGTGGACTATATCCTCTACATCCCTGCCAGAGGCGCCGTGGGCATGACCGTGGAAGAAGCAGTGCCTGATATGATCGAACCCAGCCTTGCATACTCCGTCCGCCCTTACCTGAGGCTGCATGAAGTTCTCGAACCAAAGAAAACCGTCGCCCTGTCAGGTTTCATCACCATGCCGCCCTTGATGAAGATCTACGGCGCCATGACGTTCACCAAGATCGCAATGGAGCAGCTGGCGGTGCGTTATCCCAAGTCGCTTCAAGTGATACGGATTGGAATGTTCCACAGCAATTCTGTACGCGGGATTATGATCCTCGCGCAGCGTCGCTTCATGAGGGACCCGGACTACCAGCCGGAATGGCGCGCCGAGTGGAAAGCCTCCGGCCGCAAGTTTACAGACTATTTTTACGCGAAGAATTACTCATGTGAGGAGGAAACGCATCGGTCCCACTCCGGCGGCGTTCCCTTCAGGCCTACGGAACCCAAAGATATTACGAACGGTTTCAAGCTCGCGTTGAACGGGGAGGAAAAGCCCATCATCAACGTTCTGGGGCCCTGGCTTTGGACTGAGGATGTGGTGCCGCCGTTTCCCGAGAGCATCGCCTCGCGGATAGGACTCATTCCTTCAGACTTGGTTCTGCAGGAGCAGCCTCGTTAATTTTGACTTGTCGCGCCGGATCGTCGTCATTTTTTGCCTGTGCAGTGGGTTAGACCACAGGGAGTTAGCTGATCAATGAAACTGAAATTCGTCATTTCCGCATTCTTGGCCGTTGCCTGCGCTGGAGCAGTGTATGCGGACCCCAAGGCGGACTGCCTTCGCAAAGCCGATGACCAAGCCTACGAGGGGCGGAAGTCCTGCGGCAAAATGAAAGGCAAAGCGCAGCAAGACTGCTACCGCAGCGTGAGCAAGAATCGCGACGCCTCGCGCAAAGCATGCGAGCCGGCCAAGAAGTAACCTGGCAGAGATTGCTGCGAAGATGAGCCCCGCCGTAAGCGGGGTTTTTTTTTGCCCATAGCGCTTGACCGTTGCCGTGCGCCGCACAGATTCCCGCCATGCGTTTGGGCTCGCGCAAATTACCCTTCCTACTCTTCTTGAGCTTCATCGCGATGCTTCTCTGCGCCGCCGAGCAGGCGCGCCCGGAGCCTCTGCGGCTGGGAGCATCGGGTCTGGAAGTGGCCGGGCCGCACGTTCAGTTTCTGCGGGGGGATATCAGTTTTGAACAAGCTCTGGCCTCGTCTGACTGGGCGCCTGCGGGGGACAAGGAGCCGGACTTTGGCTTCTCGAACGATGTTTTCTGGTTCCGCGTAGACCTCGATGCGGACCAGGCCGCTCCTTACATCTTTGAGGTGGCCGCGAGCGTGACGAGCCTCAAGGCGTT
>JACPZR010000260.1 GCA_016195395.1 Spirochaetia bacterium | reverse complement strand
GGTTGTCGAACTCCGTGGGTCTCTCCCTGGGCGCCAGACTCCAGAAGAAAGACTACCGCGTATTTTGCTGCATCTCTGACGGTGAATGCGGCGAGGGGATGACTTGGGAAGCGGTCACAGCGGCCGTACACCACAAAGCCCCCGTCATCGCTTTCATGGATTATAATGGCATCCAGATCGACGGATTCACGAAAGACGTCTGCGATTTGGGAGACCTCCCCGCCAAGTTCCGCGCCTTTGGATGGAAAGTCCGCGAGGAAAATGGACATGACGTGGCGGCTATCCGACGTGCGTTCCGGGAAGCGCGTGAGTACACCGCCGGGCCGCAGATGATTGCTTTCAAGACCGTGCTCGGAAAAGGCGTTTCGTACATGGAGAACCAACCCGGCTGGCACGGGAAGGCCCCCAATGACGACCAGCTGGCACAGGCGCTCAAAGAACTGGGTTAGAGAGCGTTGACACCGCGTCGCGCGGCGGCGTTCGGCGCGTTGGCGCTTGCGGCTGGATCTACAGCGATCATTTTGTCCGCCCCCAGAACGCTGACGACGCACCCAGTCGCCGGGCAGATTCTTTTTGTGGCTCTCGCGGCCGTTGAAGCCGTTCTTGCTTTGATTTTGTTTGGCCCGCGCGGCGTGCGGATCCCCTGGCCCGGCCGGGGCGCGACTCTTCTGATTTCTTCAGGGCTTGTCTGTCTTCCCTTCTTCTCCGGTTACTACTTTTCCGACGACGCCCTCCGCCACATCCACGACGGCTGGAACATTCTCCTGGGAAATAACGTCTATCTGCGCACGGGAGGCCCTCTGCCTATGCCGATAGAGATTCCGCTCCCGTATGACCGCATGCCGACGATCTATCTCCCGGGTATGCAGCTCTTTACAACTGCGGGTGCGTGGCTTTCGCCCCGCTATGGGTTTCTTCTTTTGTTTCATCTGACAACGGCGGCCTTGCTCGCTGGTTTGTGGGTTCTGTGGAAGGGAGTGCGGCGCGACCTCCTAATATTCTGGGCGTTATCCACCGGGCTTTTGATGGATGTATCGGGGCGGCATTCGGATACGCTGGGTGTTTTGTTTTCCCTGCTGGGTCTGACGCTGATTGCGCGGGGTCAGTCGAGCATCGGTATCTTGGTGGGCGGACTCTTGGCGGGATTGGGCGTTGGCTTTAAACCTGAGGGCTTCATCTTTGCGTCGTATGCGGCTTTTATTCCCATCGTCGCGTACCGGAAATCTTGGGGGGCGGCGATGGAGCCGCATCGCGCGATCCTCGCATGGCTGGGACTTCTGACCGGCGGAGCTATCCTCGTTGGGTTTGCGTTTGGGATTTTGTGGCGGGAGCCCGGCACTTTCGATGCGTACCGCCGGACGCTCCGCTTCTTTCTCGATGAATGGGTGGCCGTGAATCCTGTGGTGCTCTATCGCATTCACGTCAAGGGCATGCTGAACATGATGGCAACGTCCGTCTGGCGAAAAGATCTGGCGGTCATAACGCTGGCCGTGCTCATGATGCTACCCGGCTGGATTCTTTTGCGCCACGCACATGCGGCAGGCGCACCGCACAAAGCGTGGACTGTGCCTTCATTGTGGAGAGGACGATTGGCAGGTCGTCTTTTGTACGCTGTGTTTCTGGTATGTTTGGCTTACATCATCCTCGTGCGTGGCGCATGGCATCCATGGTATCTGGAATACGTGATCGGCGCGCTCATCTGGGGCCGACGGAGATTCTCCGCGCTTTTTCTCATCTGCATGATTTCCATTTGGTATCTGCCTGTGCCTCCTTTCAGGGCAGGCGGGCCGTGGGAGCATGCTGTTTTTTTTGCAGCGCTCATCACGTTTGCCGGCGGTTGGTTCTTGTTGACAAAAAGGGTAGATGTGCTTTCTAGACCGTGATGCTTCCGGGCCGCGGCGCTTCGCGACAAGAGATCGACTTTCTTCTGACCTCGCTCCTTGAGCCGAGTACGGCGGAGTTTCGCGAAGCCATTTCCCAGCGCCTGATGGAAGCGATTCCCATGGGCCACCATCCCGCGCGCTACGTGGAAGATGTGGGGGATGCGGAAGCGCGCATGCAGCTCCGCGGCACATTGACGGATTCCCTGAACCATTCCAAGATCAAGCACGACCTGCGTGTGCTGACGCGGCAGGGACCGGCGGGCGTTGACTTGGAGCTGGGTGTGTTTTTGATTTCCCGTTTGAACGGGGATCCTGACGTTACCCCGGAAGAATTCAGAAAGAACGTGGATCAGCTTGCCAAGTCGGTCAGACCCGTGATTGACGCGCTCCCCGCATCCCTTTATGAGGAAAAACTCGGCGCGTTACGCAGCTATCTTTTCGAGGAACTGGGCTTCCGCGGCAATACTGAGAACTACTACGATCCACGTAACAGCTATCTGACAGACGTTCTTGAAACGCGGCGTGGTATTCCTGTGTCGCTTTCCGTTCTGTGTCTCTTGATTGCCAGGCGCGTTCGCCTTCCTATGACGGGAGTCGGCCTGCCCGGGCACTTCATTGTGAAATACTCGGAAGGGGACTACACAGCGTATGTGGACCCGTTCAATGGCGGCAACCTGCTCACCGAGTCGGACTGCTTGGACTTCCTAACGCGACAGGGTCTTGAGGCTTCGCGCGCAGCGCTCGCGCCGTCGGAACCGTTGTCCATCCTCAAGCGCATGCTCCGCAATCTGATCAACTACCACAGCGCCATCGGCAACAAGCGGATGGAGCGCGTCATCAAAGAGTACGTGTCCATTCTCGAAGGCACTTCCATCCGCTCATGAAACTCCAACGCCTCACAGCCATCCACGGATCAGACTCCGCCGATCCCGCCGTAATCATCCGGCAGGTGAACAAGAAACTCGAAGATATCATTCACGAGGACCTTCCGGTTCTAAAGAAGGTGAAGAAGTTCGTGGTGAAGAGCGGCGGGAAACGCATTCGTCCTCTGGTGCATTATTATCTTGCGCGGGTGGGCGGCTATCAGGGCCGGCACTGCGTGGATGTGGGCGCCATCGGTGAGATCATTCACGCAGCGTCGCTTCTGCATGATGACGTAGTGGATGAAGCCACGCAGCGCCGCGGTGAACGGACTGTGAACGCATCGCACGGCAACAAAACAGCAATCCTATCAGGGGACTTTCTACTGGCCTGTGCTTTTGACCATCTCCAGACGCTTCCGGACTCGTCGGATCTGATGGCGATCTTTACGCGGGTGGTGCGCCAGCTGGCCATTGGGGAGCTCCTCCAGCTGGAATGGGAAACCAACGTGAAGATGCCGGAGTCGGTCTACGAACGGATTATCCTTGGGAAAACCGCGTCGCTTTTTGGCGCCATGGGAGAGACCGCCGCCGTGATTGCGCGCCACAAAGACCGCGCCAAATTTCGTGAATTTGGGGAGCGCCTGGGCCGCGTCTTTCAAATCAGGGACGACTTTCTCGATTACTTCAGTGAGACCTCTGCCACCGGCAAAGACAACCTTCAAGACTTCAAGCGCGGGCTCGTCACGCATCCATTCATCGTGATTCGAAAGAGTGCGTCGGTCCAGGAGCGCCGGACGCTCGACCGTATGCTGGGTTCAGAGATGGAGCGGACATCGCGGGAGGGCGCGGAGTTTCTGATGGACCTCGCCGCCAAACGAAAGGTGCGACAGAAACTGGCAACGGAAATCGAAGCGGAGATTCATGTCTTGATGCACTTTGTGAGAAGTCATGCGCCGTCGGACCACAGGGAAGGCATTCTCAAAAACATCCGCTCGTTGTCAGTGGCTGTCAGCTGACAGCTGGCGCGGATAATCGACTTTACACCGGCGGGGGTGCGCCAAATCTCGCTCTGTGCGGATCATCTTGGCTGAAACAGCAGGTTTCTGCTGGGGCGTTCAACGAGCGCTCGACATTGCACTGGACACCTCCCGTTCCAACGGTACCCGCGTTTATACGTACGGACCCCTCATTCACAACAACCAGGTGGTTGCGGAACTTGAGAAGCGTCATATTCTGACACTCAAAGGGGAACCGGAGGATGCACGCGACGGGAAACTCGTTGTGCGGGAAGAGCGTC
>JACPZR010000292.1 GCA_016195395.1 Spirochaetia bacterium | reverse complement strand
GTAACCAACGGCCAAGAGGGCCGCGATCTTCGCGATAGGGAAGCCGGTGGCCTTGCTTGCGAGTGCTGACGAGCGCGACACGCGCGGATTCATTTCGATGACGACCATGTCACCGTTATCCGGGTTCACCGCGAACTGGATGTTGGAACCGCCTGTATCCACTCCGATTTCACGGATAATGGCGATGGCCGCATCCCGCATGGCCTGGTACTGCCGGTCTGTGAGTGTCTGCTGCGGGGCCACAGTGATCGAGTCCCCTGTGTGGACGCCCATAGGGTCCACGTTCTCGATACTGCAGACGATTACAACGTTATCCGCTGTATCCCGCATTACTTCCAGCTCAAATTCTTTCCACCCGATGATGCTCTGCTCAACGAGGATCTGACCGATCGGCGATGCCGAAAGTCCCGATGTAGATAACGTTTCAAATTCTTCTTCTGTGAAAGCAATCCCTCCGCCCGCGCCGCCGAGCGTAAACGAGGGACGGATGATCAACGGAAGGCCGCTCTTATGCATGAAGCCGAGCGCTGCGTCAAAGTCGTTGCAGAGCTCCGACTCAGGAAGGCGCATGCCGATCTTGAGCATGGCCTGTTTGAATTCTTCGCGGCTTTCCGCTTTCCGGATGGCCGCCACGCCCGCGCCGATCAGTTTGATTCCGTATTTGTCCAGGATACCCTTGTCATAGAGTTCCATCGTGAGGTTCAGCGCTGTTTGGCCGCCTACTGTAGGCAGAATGGCATCCGGCCGTTCTTTTTCGATGATGCGCGAAACGACATCCACTGTCAGAGGCTCGATATATGTGGCGTCCGAAAGGTCCGGGTCCGTCATGATGGTGGCGGGGTTGGAGTTAACGAGAATCGTCCTGTATCCTTCTTTTCGGAGGGCTTTACAGGCCTGGGTGCCGCTGTAGTCGAATTCGCAGGCCTGGCCAATGACGATTGGTCCACTGCCGGGTATGAGGATGCTTTTGATGTCCGAACGCCGGGGCATAGGCTCCGGATAGGTTTTTTTTTATGTCTACCGTGGGAAGAAGATTTTGGCCGGAATTCCCGCTTTGCTACTGTTCGCCGCTGTTGAAGCTGCGACAAGTGGCTGTAGTCAGGTCCGTGCCACAGATGAAGGGCGCCGGGTCCACGCGCACACCGTAACCCATCCAAACCTCGTAATGAAGGTGGCTCCCCGTTACGCGTCCTGTATGGCCCATGTATCCAATGAGGTCGCCCCGGTTGATGACCTTGCCCTGTGTGACCTGGACAGAAGACATGTGGGCAAACAGGGAGTGAAAGCCGTTCTCATGTTCCACAATTACGGCGTTTCCATAGCCGGGGTCCCAGTACATGATGCCCTTGACCGTTCCGCTTCCCGTAGCGTAGACGGGCGTGCCTTCCGGCCCCGATGTGTCGAATCCCGTATGGAACTCAACGCCCGCATTCGTCACCGGGTACGTGCGCACCCCGTAAGACGATGTGTCCGACAAACCACCAAAGCCGTGAAAGGGCCGGCCGAGCGGCATGGTCGCGTAGACACCCACGCCGGATCATGCCGCGCGAGTGGGAACTCAAGAGCATCGCCGAGTTGAAGTTCACGCCGTACATGCTTTTGAGCCTGAGTACTTCCCGTTGCTTAATGGCCTGGCGATAGGCGGCATAGCTGGCAAGGCTCACGGCGGAGAGAACGATGCCCACGAGAAACGCAATCATGAGCCAGTTGAGCTGGAGGCTGAAAATCTTTTCCTGACCATGCGGGATGATCATGACGGTCAGGCGTTCATTGCCTTTTTTACGGACGCGGTCGATGGAGGAGTCCAGGCTTTTCTGGATGACCTTGCCCAAGTCACGGGTTTTCTTTGTGGCCCGCTTCACGCGCCAGAAAATCGCATAATGGACCAAATGTCAACCCGGATGGCCGGGGTCAATTTGTGGTTTACCAGTGAGGGGATGGCGGGACTCTCGCACTACTCATGGCCAAAAAGTCAAACAAAGACCACACAGAACAATCAGCGGACGAAAAGCAACCGGCATCAAAACCACAGAAGGCTGCTAAAGAAAACGCCCCCCAAAAGACCGATAAGACCACCGCAGCGCAACCCCAGGCGCCGGCACAGGGCCAAACGCCCCCGCAGCCCCAGCACGAAGAGTCCGACCTTTACGAGACCCGATTCGCCAAGCTCGAAGAGCTCCGCCGTCAAGGCGTCGATCCGTATTCGCTCCGATTTGAAAAGAAGCACACGGCCAAGCAACTGACGTCCAAACCAGACTCCGAGTTCGGCGGCGATACCGTATATCAGTGCGCGGGCCGCATCCGTTCCAAGCGGTTGATGGGCAAAGCTGCGTTCATGGACTTGGAGGACGAAACGGGCCGGATCCAGCTCTACGGCAAAGATGAACTCTCCAACTACGAACTCTTCAAATCTCTTGACCTGGGTGACATTGTGGGCGTCTCCGGGACGCTCTTCATTACAAAGACAGGCCAGAAGTCGCTCCATTTGAAGAAGCTCGACTTGTTGGCCAAGTGCCTCCGGCCGCTCCCCGTTGTGAAAGAAGCCCAGGGGAAGGTGTTCGATGCGTTTGCGGACAAAGAACTCCGCTACCGGATGCGTTATGTGGACATGATCGTGAATCCCGACGTGCGGGAAACTTTCATGATTCGTTCCAAGGTCGTGTCGGAGATCAGGAACTTCCTCACAGCGCGCGACTTTTTGGAAGTGGAAACACCGATGATGCACCCGATTCCCGGCGGCGCCACGGCACGTCCGTTCGTCACGCATCATAACGCTCTGGACATGGACCTATATCTGCGCATTGCGCCGGAACTCTATCTAAAGCGGCTCATTGTGGGCGGCCTTCCCCGCGTGTTTGAAATCAACCGGAACTTCCGAAACGAAGGGATCAGCTACAAGCACAATCCCGAGTTCACCATGCTCGAATTGTATGAAGCGTACGGCAACATGGACACGATGATGGAGCTCTGCGAAGCGTTAATCACTCACGTTACCCAGGCGGCCGTGGGCGCGCTCAAGATTCCCTACGGCGAACACCAGATCGATCTCACTCCGCCCTGGCGACGGCTGACCTATCTTGATTCCATCAAGGAATACGCGGGAGTCACGCTTACCCCTGACATGGGCGCCGAGAAGGCCAGGGCTGCCGCCGTAGCGCGCGGCATACGCGCCGAAGAGGTAGAGGGGTTCACATTCTGGCGCGTGGCGGAAGCGATGTTTGACCATTTTGTGGAAGCGCACTTGATCCAGCCCACAATGATCACAGGCTTTCCACTAGAACTTTCACCGCTTGCGAAATCGGAGCCGGGGAATCCGGAATTTGTAGAACGGTTTGAGCCCTACATTGCCGGACGCGAGATTGGAAACGCCTTCTCCGAGCTCTCGGATCCCATC